>CAYTAO010000005.1:9402-52433 GCA_964435915.1 uncultured Dehalococcoidales bacterium | reverse complement strand
GCGTGTATAGAGGCTGATGCGAATATAACATGCAGGTCGTGGCTCAGCTCGACCCGACTTCTGATTGGATATCAATGTCCCATAAGGTTCCTGACGAACCAGCAGAGCTTTCAGCAGTTCGAGCAATGAGTAAGCGAATCGGTAACGATCTAAGCCTTGCCCAAGGATCGGGCGGGAATACGTCGATCAAGGATGGGAACGTTCTCTGGGTTAAGGCTTCTGGCACGTGGCTATCGGAGGCCGAAGAAAAGAGCATCATAGTTCCGGTCGATTTGCCAATGGTCAATTCGATACTGGGATCAGGTGGTAGTGATTTCAGTGCGGCAACGCTTGCTGGTGAGCTGCTTCCTTCGATCGAGACGTCACTTCATTGCCAGCTGCCTCACCGAGTGGTGGTTCATGTTCATTCGGTTAGCGGTATCGCGTGGAGTGTGCAGAAAGATGCCCGAGCACAACTAGACGAACTACTCACTGGTCTTGATTGGTTGTACGTCCCTTACGCAAAGCCGGGAACGTCTCTAACGGTTGCTGTGTTCAGTGTTCTTGACTCGGGCATTGGTACTCCTGACCTGCTGGTTCTCGAGAACCATGGGCTTGTGCTTGGTGGAGCGAACTGTGAGGCGGTTGAGGAGCTTCTCGCCGATGTCGAAGGCCGTCTGAACATTTCACCTCGCCAGACTGATCCGCCAGATATTGCATCAATTGAATCCGCACTGTCCAAACACGAGGGATGGAGGTTGCCGGAGTCCGCAGATATTCATGGGATAGCGCTCGACAATTCGGCAATCGATATATCAGTCGGTGGGGCGCTGATTCCAGATCACGCTGTATTTCTTGAAAAACCAGTTCCTGTAAGTGATTCTTCTGCCGAAATCTCGAAAACGTTGGCAGAATATCGATCCGAATATGGTGATTCGCCCGACTGGATGATCATACGGAATGCAGGTATCGCATTGTCGAGTCGACTGGGATCCACTGGAGAGGCTCAACTCCAGGGTTTGGCGGCGATCGCACTGCGAGTTCCAATGGGTTCGAATTTGCGTTACATCGATGAGAATGCTGCTGAGGATCTGCGTAACTGGGATGCCGAAATTTACCGAAAGAAACTCGACGACGAGCGTTCCTGAAGAGCTGTAAGAACGGTTATCAGGTCATTAATGGAGAGAAATCATTGAATATTGTGATCCCAATGTCTGGAACGGGACAGCGGTTCATTAAGGCGGGGTACGATCTATCAAAACCTTTGATAAAAGTTGAAGGTCGAAGCATCATCTCTCATGTTGTCGACATGTTTCCGGGGAACCATCACTTCACGTTCATCTGCAACAATGATCATCTGAACGATCCGATGCTCGGCATGGAAGCCGAATTGCTGTCGCTGAAGAGTGATGCGTTAATCGTTGGGATTGACTCCCATAAGTTGGGGCCGGGGCACGCAGTAGCCCAGATTTTCGACCAGATCGATCTGACGGCTCCGCTGGTGATTAACTACTGCGATTTCACGTGTTACTGGGATTTCAATGATTTTGTTTCTTTTACTGAAGAAACTCAGTGCGATGGCGCTATTCCCGGCTATCGAGATTTTCATCCTCACTCACTGGCAGATAATCGCTATGCGTACGTGAAGGAGAACGAAGGTTGGGCTCTGGACATTCGGGAGAAGATCCCGTTCACCGATACGCCCATGGCGGAGTTCGCGTCGTCCGGAACTTACTATTTCAAATCCGGAGAGATCGCGAAGCACTACATTTCTCACAACATGGAGAACGGTCTGACAGCTAACGGTGAGTACTACATAAGCCTTCCCTATAAGCCAATGCTCGAAGATGGTCTCAACGTCGCGATTTATGAGCTGCAGCACTTTATGCAGTGGGGGACTCCTGAAGACCTTGAAGAGTATAAGTGCTGGTCGAATATATTCAGATCGCTGAGTGAAATGGAGAACGTTGGGTTGAATCCGGAAAAGGGGACGATGCTGTTGCCGATGGCAGGCGCAGGCGCAAGGTTTCAGTCGGTTGGGTATGATCTGCCGAAACCACTGATTCCAGTCTCGGGAACCGAAATGTCTACTCAGGCGATGACCACGTGGCCGAACCATCAAAAGGTGGTGGTTATCACACGTGAAGAGGTATTGCGTGGTCGGTCTGACTTCACGCCTACGGCTCCGGGAACCGATTCGGAGATGATGGTGATCGATGAGATCACTGAGGGGCAGGCGAGCACTTGCAGCCTTGCTAGAGATCGTGTTGATCTGGATCAACCGATGACGATTGCGCCATGTGATAGCGGTGCGCTATATGATCGCCAAAAATTCACCGAGAAGCTGGCTGGTGGGGCTGATGTGCTTGTTTGGGGAGTGCGCGCGCACCCTAACGCTGCACGCCGTCCCGAGCAGTACGGATGGATTTTTGCGAATAATGAGATGATCGAACGTATCTCGACCAAAGTTCCTCTCGACGATCCGAAAACGGATCCGATCGTGATTGGGACGTTTACTTTCAAGAGAGCTGAGGACTTTTTCACGGCGGCGGATCACATGTATGACCGTAACGGTCGAATCAACGGCGAGTTTTTCGTTGACGAGTGCATCAACGACGCCCTGGATCTTGGATTGCGGGTCGAGTTGTTCGAGGTCGATCACTACCTGCCTTGGGGCACGCCTGACGAACTGGAGACCTTTAGTTACTGGCAGTCGTGTCTCCACAAATGGGCGAGCCATCCGTATCGGTTGGAAAATGATCCTCTAGTTGCCGCTGACTCGGTCGGGGAGTTGGAGAACGTATACCGGCCAATCAAGCCAACTCGTCCTCCTGTTCGCGGGCCATTGCGGGAGAAGGACTAGCCCTTGCTCACGCGGCAGTTACAGCGGTTCCTGATTGTTGGCGTTACAACGGTCGCAATCGATTTTGCCATATACCAGTTGTTGCTACTGCTTGATATTCCCACGGCTCCGGCGAAGGGAGTTGGGTTTATCGCGGGGACTCTGTTTGCGTACTTTGCCAACAAGCTCTGGACGTTCGACCGGGCAGAGGCTGGGCGGAATGTGTTCATGATGTTCCTGGCCCTCTATGTTTCAACGTTGGCGATCAATGTTGGAGTCAACAGCGGGGTAATCGCCTTGTTGGGTGGGCGCGAGTTCGCTTTTGTACTAGGTTTCCTTGTGGCGACTGGCACTTCTGCCATACTGAATTTCGTTGGTATGCGATCGATCGTGTTCCGGAGTCGCCAAAATCAAACGGTGGGTGATGGCTGATGTTGTCCCTAGTAATCCCTTGTTACAACGAGGCGCTAAGCCTGCCGGGTTTGATCGAAAAGTGTGAAGCGCTGATCGACGAAGATGTCGAGATCATCCTGGTCGATAACGGATCGAATGATTCCACGCCGGAGATCCTGAACAAATACGAACAAAATGAGTCTGCGCTACGTTCGTTGAGGCTCGAAGTAAATACCGGTTACGGGAGCGGGATACTTGGCGGTCTGACGGCTGCGAAGGGCGATGTTATCGGCTGGACTCATGCTGATTTGCAGACTGACCCGAAGGACGCTATCACGGCGTATGAGATTTACAAAAAATCGACCGATCCTTCGAAGCTTTTTGTGAAGGGGGCACGAACGGGACGCCCTGTCATTGACCAGATATTTACTATCGGGATGTCGATATTCGAGACGATATTTATGCGGTCGCGTATGTGGGATATCAACGCACAGCCGACCCTAATGTCTCGATCACTTTACGAGAAATGGCAGAGTCCGCCTAACGATTTCTCACTTGATCTTTATGCCTATTTTCAGGCGAAGACTCACAACCAGAACATCCAGCGCATACCAGTGCATTTCGGGCCGCGGACATTCGGGGATTCTCACTGGAATACGGGTATGGTGTCGAGAATACGGTTCATTCGAAGGACATTGTCATACAGTTGGCATCTGCGGAAACTTGTCAGGGCCACACAAAATCGTGAGGAGATCGAATGATTTTCATTCGGCATCGAAGAAACACTGAAGGAGAACTCGCCGAGACAAGCACCGATCATGGAGCCGAGATTGATATCCGATCGCAAGGCGAACACCTGGTGCTTCACCATGAGCCTTATGAGATGGGGGCTAGGTTTGATTCGTGGCTTGAGAACTACCGGCACAAGACCCTGATCCTAAACGTCAAAGAGGAAGGGCTCGAGGACCGGGTGCTTGAGCTGATGACGAAGCATGGTATCGAAGACTTTTTCTTTCTCGATCAGTCGTTCCCGTTCCTTGTAAAGACGTCACGTACAGGTGAGTCGCGTTGTGCGGTTCGGGTGTCAGAGTTCGAGACAATCGATACGGCGATGAGCCTAGCTGGGAAGGTCGAGTGGGTGTGGGTCGATTGCTTCACCCGATTTCCGCTGGATCAAGAATCGGCGTCGCGGTTGAAAGAGGCTGGCTTCAAGTTCTGCATTGTCTCGCCTGAGTTGCAGGGGAGGATGGAGTTATCGGACACTCACGAAATTGCGGCGGCTATGAGAGACGCCGGAATTGTTCCTGACGCGATATGCACGAAATCTCCTGAGAGATGGGACGACCAATTCGACAGTTAGCAAGTGATCCGCTGTTCCTCACTGGAATGGCAGTGCGCCTAATCCTCGTCATCCTGTTTGCGCCGACGATTCATGCGGATTGGTTCGTGCCGTTTCTGGATAATTTCATCAGCAACCTGGGTGTAGATCCCTGGCAGGTACATCTGGACGCTGGTGGAAACGTTCTGGCGTTCCCTTACGGGCCAGTGATGTGGCTATTGCTTCTACCGGGGGCGGCTCTTGGATCACTGGGTGGTGTAATCTTCCCGGACTTCTCGACCGAGTTTCTGGCTATCGGATTTTCAGCGGGAATACTGGTTCTCGACTTTTTACTGCTAAGAGCGTTATTGGAGATCGTTCCAGCGACGCGTCGGATGGTCATCGTCCTCTACTGGCTTTCTCCGATCGTGCTTTACCTCAATTACTGGCACGGGCAGGTCGACGTGGTTCCGGTTCTCCTGATGACGGCCAGTCTCGTTGCAATTCGGAGGTACAGGTTTACATGGGCGGGAGTCATTCTCGGGGCGGCATTTGCAGCGAAATTAAGCATGATGTTGGCATTGCCGTTCATCCTTGTTTATCTGATCAGAAACAACCGTTTTCGAAGTTATTCACCGAGATTTATCGCGGCGGTTGCGATAACTACCGGCATCTTGCAAGGCCCTTTTCTTTTTTCAACTGCCGTCCGGTCGATGGTGCTTGATACCCCTGAGGCTCAGAAGATTTATGATCTTTCGCTAGACCTTGGCAGTTTCGAAGTCCTGCTCCTTCCGCTTGGGTACATTCTGGTGGTGTTCGCCTTCTGGCAGTTGCGAAGAATGTCGTTTGGTCTGCTGGTCGCGTCTTTGGGACTCGGCTTTTTCCTGGTCCTGCTTTTGAGCCCGGCTTCACCGGGTTGGTTCCTCTGGGTTGTTCCGCTTTTGGTGATGTACCAGGTGCAATCAGGTCGTGCTGCAATTGCTATGACGGCCATTTTCTCGGTGCTGCTGATCGTGTTCAACTTGCTGCAGTCAGCGGGGGCGTTTATCAGAGTGATTCGGGCAGATTTCTCACCACCCCTTATTGACACGTACACATCAATAACCGATCAACACCTGTCACTGCTTCTCACAGCGATCGTCGCGGTCGGTGGATTAATTGCTTACCGGATGGCCAAGGATGGAATAAAAGAGAGCGATTTCTTTGGTCTGAGGTCACGCCCGTTTATTCTTGGGATTTCCGGTGATTCCGGTGCTGGCAAAGACACGTTGGCCGGTGCGATCGAAGGATTATTTGGAAGCCATTCTGTCGCCAATATATCTGGAGACGATTACCACCTGTGGGATCGTGACCAGTCGCTCTGGCAGACGACTACGCACCTGAATCCCCGAGCGAACGACCTAGCCGGGATGACGAGCAGTGTTGTTGATTTGAGCGAGTCACGCTCGATTTCTGTGAACAGGTATGACCATTCGATTGGCAGATTCGCCGCGGCGAGCTCGTTGAGTCACAACGATTTCGTTGTGGTGTCGGGTCTGTTGGTGTTCTACATTCCGCAACTTCGCGAGAGATGTGACGCCCGGATATACCTGGATATGGACGACGGCCTCCGCAGGAGGTTGAAGATCCAGCGCGACGTCGTGGAGAGAGGTCATTCCGACGAGTCGGTTGAAGCAGCGCTGGAAGCCCGTTCCGAGGACACCGAGCGCTTTATCAAGCCGCAAATCGAATACGCCGATGTAGTTTTTCGGTTGGAACCGGTGCGTCCTGCTCAACTTGACGATGGGACACCCGTTGAGAACATTCATCTCCAACTTCGTATATCGCTCAGGAGGAGCCTGTATCACGAGCGATTGATACGTTTGTTGATAGGCGACTGCGGGGTTGATGTCGAGCATGATCTTGAAGAATCGAACACGTCAATTGAACTGCTGGTGAGCAGCGACGTTTCAGCAGATGATTTGAGTGCGGTAGCCCAAAGACTGGTTCCGCAATCGGAGGAGCTTCTTGATGTTGTGCCTGTTTGGGAGTCGGGTGTTACCGGGGTAATGCAGCTCGTAGTTCTGGCTCAGACAGCCCAGATACTGAGGGAAAGAAGCAATTGAGCGTTACCGTCAACACCCCAGACAGGTTTCAGGAGCGACCGGCGGCTGTGTTGTTCGATCTGGACAATACGCTCTATCCATACGGGCCTGCGAACGAGGCTGGGATGAATTCCGTAGCGGCGAAAGCGTCTGCGAAGATTGGTGCCGATGCTCACGATTTCAAAGGGGCCTTCACGAGGGCTCGTGACGATGTAAAACGTCGGTTGGGAACAGCCGCTAGTTCTCACAGCAGGCTTTTGTACTTCCAGCGGACTCTCGAGTACTTAGGCCTTCGATCACAGGTCACTCTTAGTCTTGAATTCGAGCAGACGTATTGGCGTAATTTTCTATCGGCTATCGAACTTCGGCCGGGGGTTGTGAGCTTTCTTGACCAGCTTTCAAGGGCATCAATTCCGAAGGTTGTAGTCACCGATCTGACGGCCCAGATTCAGTTCAGGAAGCTGCTCTATCTCGATCTTGATAGAAGGTTTGAGTATGTGGTGACATCGGAGGAATCTGGTGCGGACAAACCCGATTCTGCGGGGTTCAAGTTGGCGATGCAGAAACTTTCTCTGACGGCAGGATCGGTTTGGATGGTTGGTGACAACTTTGCGGCTGATATCGATGGTGCTAAGGGTGCTATCGGTGCGGCTACCGTGGGTCTGAAGAGCGAGATGGGGGAGTATCTTTCTCATCCGTCTTTGGACATGGCGTTCGAATCCTTTGGGGATCTCAAGCAGTTCGTAACTGATAGCGGATGGGACAACCAGACTCTGGTGTGAGGGATGTTCTCTGCAGGCCTGGGTTGGAGAATTCGCCATTGGGTGGGTGTTAGGTCAGGTCGCCTTGCTTACTCAAAGAAAGTAATTTTGCCGCCACCGAGTTCCGTGTGGAGTTTGTGTAGCTCATCGTCTCCGCGCTCGAGGTACAACTGAGCCAGCAATTGGTGAGACAGAAGAGCCCCTTCAGCCCCGGGTTGTTTTTTGGTTGCGGTCGTGAGCGCGACGATTGCTTCATCGTCCCGGTCGAGTTCGATCAGTGCTCGTCCCTTGGCGTACCAGGCTTTAGACCACGGTTGCGTTGTTGCTTCGGTTGCGATGGCCATGTCGGCGTACTCGATTGCTAATTCGTGAAGGCCGACGCTCGTTAGCGCTGTCGCGGAAGTTCCGAGAATGGTGGGATAGGCGGGATTTAAATCGGCGAGTTTGATCGAGCGGTCGGCTAGTTCCTGTGCGTACTCGTCGTGCCCCCATTCCATCAAGACTGTTGCGGATTTTGCCAGGCCTATTTGTGTGTCGAGTTCCAGTGGGTCTCGTTGTTCGTACTCGAGGAGCATGTCTCGTCCGACGTTGAGCAGTCGGAGCGCTTCGCCGGTGTTGCCGAGGGCATGTTGTTGTTTTGCGACCTCGAGGTATTGTTCGAACAGCGTGAAAGTGAACGACTCACGCTCGGGAGCGCGTTCTTGAACATCGGCCCATACGCGAGCTTTCTCTACCTGCATGGGGTGGTCATATCCGAGTGCCAGCGTGCGGCTTGCCGACAGACGTCTCAGGTCCCAGCTTACGAATATTGACAGGGATACGGCTGTGACTACAGCTGCTGCCACAAATACAGTAGCCAGTGCCGTTTGATTTGAGGCACTGAGATTTACTGATGATGGTTCGGGTGAATTTGCAGCGGTTTGTTCAGATTCGTTGATAGTGAGTTGGTTATTTACCAGTTCGTATACGCCCACTGCTGCTCCAAACAAAGCAAAGTTCATGGCGAGATCGGATATACGCCCCACACCGGTTTGCATTTCGATCAACTTGCCGATCATCGCAGGCATTAACGCGAGAAGTAAGATTCCATAGCCGTCAAGTCCGGCGCGTGCCTTTCGCATCCTGAAGACGATTGCCAATATTGCGACGGTAAGAAGCCCGCTCATCGCCATGAATCCTAAGAAACCAACGAATCCGCTCTCCACCAGCACCTGAAGTTCGTAGTTGTGTGCGTGGTCGACCAGGGCGAGTGAGGTCTGAGGATTACCCACAAGCGGGAACGAGTAGATGTACATATCGGGTCCAAGTCCGAATAGCGGGCGAAGGACCCTGTTCGCCACTGGCTCTTCGTTTGGAAGGTCCCACGATGATGCGAGCTTGAGTGAAGATCCCCAGATGTTGAATCGACCGGCGAGCCCACCTTCGATATTTGTGGAAGTAGTGTTGCTGTTGAACTGACTTCCGATACTGATCGCACGTTCCAGACCGATGTTGCCCTGGGCCGAGGGTAGGGAGACGATGATGGCTGAGGCGATTGAGGCTGCTACTAGAACTGCGGCGGACCTCAGTGTTTCCTTGGAGGTTGTGATCAGCAAAGAGATGGCGAAGAATGTGATTATCGAAACTGTTGCGGCGACGTACGGACCTCGACCACCAGAGACCCAGATTCCCGCGATCTGGAGGGAGAGTGCGCAGACGATTGCGGCGAGCCATATCCATTTACGATCAGTTCGTTTTGCGGCGATTGCGAGTGTGGCCGGGATCGACATGACCATGTAGCCGCCAAAGTTAAGGGTGTTCCCGAAGCTGGCGATAATACGAGTGCGGCCGGCGTTGTTTCCGATTGGATCCCATCCGAAATGCTGTGCGATGCCATATGCAGCTGCGATCGTTCCGGTGAGTACTAGCGTATAGGCGAGAAGTTCGAGTTTCCGACGCGTTCGAAATCTCAATGCTATCGAGAGAAAAATTATCGCCATCGACAGGTTGTCGTAGAGGTTGTATCCCGAGCGGGCTTCGTCACCGCCAAAGAAGCTGATTATTGGAAGTGGTGACAGGAGGGTTGATGCCAGTTGGGCGAACACCCAAATGGAAGCCGCGATTAATGCCCACCGAGCAGGATTACGACCGGCCCAGTTCATGAGGTCCCAATGTACCTCGTTACCGGTTGTGGAGCGGGCATCGAGTCGGTGGAGAACTATTTGCCAGAGCCAGAGAATTGCGATCAGCGCTGCGGTTAGATGAAGAACCACAACTTTGAGTTCGTTGAAAACAGCGACGATTTCGAAGAAGCTGAAAATCAGCGGGATCATGAACAGCGCGCCGAGGGTTATCCAGAGGATCGCTTGGTCGATCCGTCCTTCCGCGCTGGGGTCGTTAATGGTTCGCACTAGGTTTGTTGCTCTAGAATGCATTCGTCGTGAGGGTTCTCAAAACGTGAACTCGCAGTCTACCCAATCCCTTCGGCATATCTGTTACGTTTCATCGTTGATTTGCGGATTAGATTTGATGGCAGAAGGCATGCGTAGCTCAACGCGTCACAGCCATGGGCTTATCGACTGATTTGTGGTGGAGGTCACCCCGACAGCCTAGAGCGATTGGGCCATCACCATTTTCGTGAATATGCCGCCAAGCTTGGTGAGTTCATCGTAAGTCCCACTTTCGACAATGCGTCCAGAGTCGAGGACATAAATCACATCGGCGTGACGTATGGTCGAAAGCCGGTGTGCGATAACGATGATGGTCGACTTCCCGTGAGTTTCTCGAAGCAATTCATCGATTCTGGTTTCCGATTTTGAGTCTAGAGAGCTTGTGGCTTCGTCGAGGATAAGAAGATCGAACGGGCGGTACAGTTCGCGCGCGATGAAGAGGCGTTGGCGTTCACCACCTGAAATATCGGTACCGGTCGACCTAATTTGCGTCTCTTGTTCATCCTGTGTGCGATGTAACAGGTGTTCGAGTCGTACATTGGTCAGCAGTTGCTTCGCCAGACTTATGTTGGAAGATGCATCCCACATTGTTACGTTGTCGAGTGCGGTGCCCTGAAAGATTACGGATTCTTGGGTGACGTAGGCTATTTTCGATTGAAGAACGTTAATGTCGAGATTCGAGTACGGTTCGCCACCGAGAGTAATTTCACCGGATGTAGGGTCGATTAATCCGGTAAGAAGATTGGCGATCGTCGACTTTCCTGAACCTGATGGCCCGACGAAAGCGATAGTTTTTCGCGCAGGTATCTGAATGGTGACGTCAGAAAGTGCATCTCGATCCTTTCCGGGATACGAGACTGTCACATTCGTCAAATCGATGTCTGCGGAAGTATTGGGGGTAACCGGATTCTGAATATGTTTTCGGGCGTTTTCGGCCAACTCTCGAGTGAGGTTTTGGTACAGACCTAGGCTTCCTGCCGATTGGAGGAATTTACGGTAAGCGGGTTGTACGGCGAGGACACTTTTGGCGCCCTGGAAAAATAGAACGACCAGGAAAATAACCTCGGTAATTGGCTGATTGAGAATTTGGGTGTAGTACCAGACGATACCGGAGAGAACCAGTACGGCAAACGGTTCGAAGCCATGCTCGCTGATGCTTCCGAGCCGCATGAGGCGTTGATACAATTGTCCAAGCCGTCGGGTTTCGCTGATAATCCGCGCCGTTACGACTCCGCTGCGGCCCGTTGCCATTATGTATTTCGCGTGCTGTACGGCCTCTACCAAAAGTGACTCGTGTTGCCCCGCGTGGATCGAGCGCTGGATGGCGGCTTCTTTTGTTTTTCGGTTGACAATTATCGCGATGATCCCGATCGGAATAACGAGAACCAGAACGAACAGGGAAATGATCGGTTGAAACAGCACCGCAAGAGTCAGGTAGACAATCGCGGTAATGGTCCAAACCGCGAGAACACCGAGTTGTCGCAAACTGAAGTTAACTCTTTCTAATTCACCGGCGACGGCGTTCGTAAAAAAACCTGTTTCGTGAGAGATGAAGTAACGGAACCGAACGTGAAATAAGGCGGTAATTACGGCAGTTCGCATTTGGATCAGGTGATCGGCAATTATCTTGGCCTGGAACATTGCCTGACCTACCATGAATGCACCTCGAATGAAGAAAAACACTGTCATTAACACGAGGATAGATGTGGTTCCGGTTCCCACTCCAAGTGTATCGGTCAGTGCTGCCAAGGCCCGCCCGAGCATCGAGTCATTGGAAGTGTCGTCGGTTTGGAGTAGCGGCAGAATCATTCCAATGCTTATCGCTTCGAAAAAAGCTGCGAGCAGTATCAGAACGAAAAGCACTACCATACGATTACCTATTTCGCCGTAGAACATCCGTATGTATTTGAATAGCATTATCGATCCTGATGTTTCTTTGAATGATCTAAATACTAGCGTGTGGGCGAGACCGTAAACGCGATACTAGGAATTGACATTGTCTGGTAAGTAAACGAATTGTGATACTCGTTCGGAATTTCGGAAATAGATGTCATACCACATCCCGATTGATAGTAAGATCCACGCCATTCGATCTGCCCAACCATCGCCGACCATAGCATTAGCGAATATTTCCTTAGTATCGCCTACGATACCGTCTGCTCTGAGGCCCGCCGCGCAAGACGCTGCCAGTTCGCGCACGATTTCGTTTTGTGCCATGAATGAGTATGGCAGCTCGAATCCCCATTTTTGCCGATAGGCGTGGTCATCGCCGAAGGCATTAGCCGCGACTTTTTTCAGAAGTACTTTTCCTTTTCCAGAATTTCCCAGCTTTTGGGCCATTGGGAGCCGATACGCAAGGTCAGCGACTGAGTTCGCCAAAAATGGCACCCGAGTTTCAACCGAGTGAGCCATGGATAATTTGTCCTGACGGGCGAGAAGATCGACCATGTAGGTTTTCTGATCGTATATGAGGTGGCTTTCGTCGAATTGTGACCAGTCGAATCCGTTCATATGGTGCAGTCGTCGTTGGATAGCCGAAGAGTTGTCTGCGTTCGGGAAGGTCAATTCGACGAGTAGTGGTGTGCCGTAGGCCGCTGCCATGACGAGTGAGCTTTCACGTTCTTTCCAGATTTGATTGGCGGTTTTGAATCGGCGCGGTAGCCATCTGCTATAGGCGGATGTGAGTTTTGAGACGAGCCGGGCTTTGGCAAATTTGTTGTGTACGAGTCCGTGTCTTCGGTATCCGGCGAACAGTTCGTCGGCTCCTTCGCCCGACATCAGCACTGAAACGCCCATTGATTTGGCAAGCTTGCACACCTGATAAATCCCTATGCTGCCTTCGTGGTTTATGGGCGTTTCGTGGAAATAGGCGACTTCACCCAGGCATTGGGCGATCGCGTCGGGCGTCAGGTAGTTTTTGTGAGTCTTTGTATTCGTGAGATCAGCGACATGGTCGATGTGCTGTTCTTCCGAAAGCGCTGCTGAATACGGAATTGACGAATATCCGTGAAGACCAGTCCCGCGCGCCGCCAGTGCGACAAGGCTTGAATCGATACCTCCGGACATTTGGAGTCCTACTTGCACGTCCGACACAAGCTGACTGCGGACAGCATCGTGGATGGTGGAGGCGACTTCTGCGGTCGTCTCTTGAATTGATCCGCCGGATCGTTTCGTGGTGCTGTTGTAATCTGGTCGCCAGTAGCTATGGGTTGTGAGTTTTCCATGGGGGTCCAACTCGCCAATCGTTCCCGGAGGTAACGACTGCACGTGTTTGAATGGTGTAAGCGGATCGGCAACGTAGCGGAAATATGCGAGTTCGTTTAGTGCCTCGGGATCGATTTCTGATGGAAAGAGCCCGGATGCTAGTAACGGTTTGATTTCCGATGCGAAAGCCAGCGAATTTTGCCAGTTGGCGAAATATAGGGGTTTAATTCCGAATCGATCACGAGCGAGTTTTAGTTTTTTTGTATGCCCGTTGTAGATGGCCAGTGCGAACATTCCGTCGAGCAACTGGACGGTTCTTTCAACACCAAGTTTCTGGCACATTCTCAAAACAATTTCGGTGTCACCTGTCGAGTTGAGAGAGAACCCCTGCAGGTGCTCCGCGATCAGCTGAGCCGTGTTGTAAATCTCGCCGTTAAAAACGAGGACGGTAGAGCCATCATCGCTAACCATTGGCTGATGGCCGCGGTGACTGAGGTCACGGATGCTGAGGCGTGTAAAGCCGAGTTGCATCGACGCTGTCTGTGGGTCATCTCCAGTTTTTATCCGGCCTTCTGCTAACTCGATACTTGCGTAGCCGCTGTCATCAGGTCCCCGACGGCTGATGAGCTTGCGCATGTTAGATATCGTGCGCTGGTCGAATTGCTTCCCGGGTGGTGCGATGATTCCCACTATCCCGCACATGGAAACGTCTCCATTGTGCTCAGAGTGACTGAGTAAGAGGTAGGCTGGACCTCCGAGGGGACGGTAAGTAGAAGTCTGGCAAGTGTTCGAGGGCGCTTTTGCCCGTAGTGGCGCAATGGGAATTTGGTCAAAGAGAATGCACCACGGAGGTCTGCGCGTGCTTGCGAGGGTGGTTGAACTTGGGTCACGGTAGGTAGTTGTGGATCTTTCTGGTTCGCAATGCTCGACTATGGTAAACAATCCTGTAACAGAAACAGATGTGTCTTCGTGTTGTCACCGTCGAAATCTTCTGGCGTACCCTTATACACTGACCTGCGGCAGGTGTGATTTAACACGAGAAAGAATAAATGGTAGATCCAACACCATCTGATGCGGTAAAAAGGTTTTATACCGACAATCCATATCCGGCATATGGAACTGCTATAAAAACGAAAGCTGCAAATTCTTATGTGAAGTACTGCGTTAGGCCGGGAAAGTATTTAGAAGCCGGTTGCGGCACCGGGCACGTGGTAGCGGGTAGTGCCGTGATGATGCCACACCTTGAGTATTACGCCGTCGACTTCAGTGATGCCTCACTGCAGGTAGCCAGGAAGGTTGCCGAGGTGAATAACGTCACCATTCAGTTCCAGTATGCCAACTTAATGGAGCCGTTGCCGTTCGATTTCAAATTCGATTACATCAGTTGCCTGGGTGTACTCCACCATCTCGAAAATCCTGATCAGGGTCTGGCCAATCTTTCCGACCAACTGGCGGTCGGGGGCTTTATTTTTATTCACGTCTATGGCGAAGATTATCACCGTCGCCGGTACCAGATCAACGAGATGCTGGATCTCATGACGGATGACAACTCCAGTAACGAGGAGCGTTTTCGTTTGTTCAATGCCTACAACAGGCACGAGAAGTCGGTAAAAAGGGGTTCATTTTTCCGACGTATCGCGAGGCTGTCGATGAGAGACGTGATACTGGGAGTGCGTGGCAAGTTGGTTCGCCGGAATCTCGATGATTCAGAATCTCTTCAAGCATGGAACGGAATCTGGGATGATCCGAATATTTCCGAACGCTGGTTGGATCAATTCGCCCATCCAAATGAGCGTTCCTATAATCTCACCGAGCTGAATGAGTTTCTTGAGGGCGCGGGATTAGAACTCGTCGAGGCATTTTCGTTGGGACGACAAGATTCTCGGCTGGTGCCTCCAGAGTGGGCCGAGCGACTTGGCGAGTTGGATCTTGGTCGTCAGTCCCGATTGATGGAGCTACTGAATCCCCGACCTACTTCACCGTTTGTCGCTGCACGCAAGTTGTAGGGCCTTCTTGCGGGGCACGCCGTCCCAAGCGGTCAGGGTGGATCTGCCGGTTAGCCGAGCATGCTCATAAATTCGCCAATATCGCCGGACTGCGTGAGCAGATAGTCGTGGACGAATTTTTCCCGAGCATTTTTATCGACTGGCTGTTGAAGGCCGTGGAGAACTAATTCGAGATCGGCTACGATTCTGTTTTGCTCGTCGTATTCAGCGTGAACCACCGTGCAGACGGCTGAGACGTCGCGTCGCCCAATTTTTGATAGTTTGCGATGAGGAAATTCGACGAGAACTACAGGCTTGTCGGTACAAAGCGCTTCCATAAACGCCGAAGCTGCAAAGTCGAATACAAAGGCATCGGCCTGATCTAGTTGGCCGGTAAATGCGCCTGTGTGAAGTTCTACATCGGCCAGATCGGAAAACAGGGTCATATTGATGAAGTAGTCTTTTGGGTGCCTCTTAGAAATGACACGATATTGTGTGTCGCTGAGTGCGGTTAAGAGTCGGCGATGCCACTCGATATATGGGACCTCTTCTCCGGCCGAAGCAAATGCAGGTCGATGCTCGGCTTTGATCGAGTTTGCGACGACCATTACGTTTTTGATTTCCTGGGCGGGTTGCGTGGAGAAGTGTTTGTGGTGGATGGCTTCGTGGTTGGCGGACCCGGCTCCGAAAATCTTCAATTTTGGGGATGTGAGGCTGCTAGTCGTTCGATCGATCGTACTTTGCACCTGATCCGCTTCTGTACGACCGTGAACTATGTACGTGTCTGTGAACATGAACTCCGGGTAGTGCCATCGACTGTCGTCGAAAAGCCCTCGGTCGGCACCATGTGAGAATCGCACCACAGGAAGATTGTTGCGGTGGAATACGTACGACATTAGCCTGCTTTCGAACCCACCTGCGGTACCTGTGAGCAGCAGTGAATTGCGGGTGTTAATGAAGCGTTCGTAGTTCTTCTCTCTCCCAATTTTCGCATTCGTCATGTGGATAGAAGCGGTGCGTCGGACAAACTCGTACAGGAGTGCATCTGATTCGTAGCCGAGGCGCTCGACGATGTCTGTAAAACCTCTGGCTATGTAGTGGTCAATCTCAGTCGCTTTCGGTGGGTCGCTAATCGATTCGAATGACCATCCTTGAAATGAAACCAGGCTTCTGAGACTGACGTCATCTGGCGATATCCACGATTTGGCCAGTGCGTTCGACGTCATGCGGTACCGGACCGGGTGCTGGAGCCGAGATTTAGCCAGCAGGTTGAGTTGGCTCGCTCGTGTTCGGAATGTTTTTGCGAGCCTCAGCCCGGTGCGTCTGATGGAGCGTGCCGGAGCCGGAGGCTGCAATCGTGTCAGCGAGTCGGAGGCGGAGATATTTCCGTTCCGGTGTTCGACTATCGTTGGGAAGAACACGCTCCGGTTGGAGTGGACGGAGTCAATGTTCAGCCGTTCGCACGAAACAACATTGATGTAGCTTGACGCGAAGTAAAAGCATTCAGTGATGATAGGGATTATCGATAGTGCCAGGTCGATGCGCTGATTTGAGTCGACTGATTCATCTGCCAACTTCGCTTCGATAAATTCGATGAATGATGACGAGAGATCGTCGTATGTCTGCTGGTGGATCGGCCAGCTGAAATCATCGAACGCTTCTGAGAAGCCAGCTTCCGCCACAGATACACTGTCCAAGTATAAGTGCCGTGCCATTTTCACCTCCCTGAGTCCCTAAATCGTCACAGGCAACGGTACAAGTTCGCTGTATGCCTCAATCATCGGTACTCGTACCGTTGGACGGGTCTTACTGATGCGCATGAACTTGAATACGCCGCAGAATCGAGGTCAGTAGCCTCGGTTTTTCATGCGGTTGGCGAGTTCGCTTTCCATAACAATTTTTTCTGGTACGCCCATCGCTTCGTAGTACCGTTTTGAGCGTTTGACGAGCAGGTCTAAACCTCTAAATTCCAGGGATGCCGCGTGATCCGGTCCTTTCATTGTTCGATCGAGCGTGAAGTGCCGTTCGATCACGCAGGCGCCGAGCGCGACGGTTCCAGGAGCAATGCCAACCCCGCGCTCGTGGCCTGAGTAGCCGACAAGGCAGTCGAATCGTCTGCTTATTTCTGGGATTGCCGATAAATTCAGATCGGCGAAGTCGGCTGGGTAGGAGGACGTGCATTGCAGCACGACGAAATTTTCTGTGTATTTGCGAATTAGTTCGACTGCGGCTCCGACCTCTTCCCATGTCGACATACCTGTCGACATGAGCAGTGGTTTGCCGGTTTTGACAATTGCTTCGATTAGTTCGAGGTTTGTTACGTGAAACGATGCAAGTTTGTAGAGTGGTTGCCCGATACGTTCCAGCATATCGACCGATATTGTGTCGAAAGGCGTCGAGAAGAAGATCACGCCTTTGCTATTCGCGTAGGCCTTGAGTTCGCCGTACTCGTCTTCCGATAGCTCGAGGACTTCTTTATGTTCGCGATAGGTCGGACCGAACGAATTTTCTCCAGTGTAAGGGCTATCGAGAAGTTCTTTTGAAAAGGCGCTTTCAATGTCTTTAGTTTGAAATTTAACGGCGTCGACACCGGCAGTGACCGACTGATCGATCAACTTGCGTGAATTGTCCATATCACCGTTATGGTTGTTTCCAATTTCGGAGATGATGAACGGAGGTTGGCCTGTGCCGATTGCTCGTTCCGGGGTGATTTGAATTGTCTGTTTAGCTGGCATGAACTAGTTTCAGGAGTCTGTGAGTAATTTAGCTATGTTATCGAAGTCGTCTAGTGAATCGATGTCGAGCATCGGTTCGGTGCCCATGTTGTACGGTAGAACCTTGTAGCCCAGCGTCGAATTATCGCGGAGTACGACATCAGCCCAGATCGCATGGATGATGCCGTTTAGGATGAAAACGTCGGGATAAATCTGCCGCGCGCTGTTCATCTGTTCCCATTGATCGTGCTCAATCAGCGGTTTTAAGAATTCCGAAGTCGATTGCCTGAACATTTTATATGGTGTTTTCTCGGCGAGGACGATGCTCACGATGCTGTGTGCATACGGGTTGTCATAGAGCATTTCGAGCGCACGATCGATGTGATCTATCCCTCGTATTGGCGACGTCGGGCGAAGTAGGATCACGATGTCCGCGTTCCAGCCCTGGTTGTCGATCAGCCACTGAATAGCGTGAGTCGTGAATCCGCTGTCGTCCTGGTCGTCGGTCGCTAGTTCGGCAGGCCTGAGGAATGGCACTTCGGCGCCGTGCTGGCGAGCAATGTCGGCAATCTCTTGATCGTCGGTGGTGCAGACAATCTTGTTTACGTATTTCGACCTGACACCGTGATCGATCGAATGTGCGAGCAAAGGGCGTCCGGCGAGGGGGAGAATGTTCTTCCTCGGTAAACCCTTCGAACCTCCCCGAGCGGGTACGAGTCCTAGAACGTTCATTTCAGAAAGTGGTTTTCTATCCAATTGTTTGTTGCCGTACTGGTGATTATCGCTAGTGACGTTGTAGGTGGGAAAACCTGTACATAAGTTTTCCCAAACCCAGAGGGTTCAGGAATTTGAATGATTCGTTGATCCACTCTATCCGCTCGATCAAAATCCTGTCGAATTCGTTATGCGTTGTATGGTGCGAGTATCCCGTCCTCGGTTCAAGGTTCGAGGAGATGAGTGAGCTGATTTCACCTGATGCAGATGCGTATGTGGCGAAAGCGGAGAACCAGGATGGTGGGATGTTCTGGATTTGCCGTTGCGGGTTATTTTCAAGTAGCGTTTGATTGTTTATCTGTTCACCGAAAACGAACGCCTTCGAGGAATTGAGCCAGAAGACGGATCCTGCAGCTGAATCGTTCGGTGTGAGGATATTCATTTCGAGGAGTCGCTCTGTCACCAGAGTGATCAGTTGTGTCCCTGTTGCGATTCCCTGTTCAATGAGGCTTAGCGTGGTTTCGAAGTTGACGCTTTCGATTTGATTGAACCAATCGGTGCGGAGTGCATCGTAGGCGTTTGAAAATGCGATCGTTGGCTCGGGCACGTACCCGAGTACGCGGCTGACTGTTGTTGTCGAGTGCTTGAACGATCCCAGTCCGCCTAGCACACGCCGACAGGATAGCGTTGGACGGTTTAGCAGGGATCTCAACATGAGGATTCGTTCCGGCAACCAATCGATAACGTTGGCCGCGTCGATGAATATCAGCGAGGAGCGATCAGGTGTGGTGGGGGTGATCGGGTCGGGAGCGTAGATAGGATTAGTGCTGATCTCGCCCAAAACCTGCAGGCGTTCGAACAGGTTTTCGTTCATCGGTTTGACGGTTCCTTGATCGAGAACTCTGAGGACGTACGCGGGTGCACCGGTTCCAGAGAGGAATTCGAGGATTTCTTGTTTGTCGATCCTCTTACTGATGACAGCGATCAGATCAATATCAGATATGCCCGGGGCTCCGACCGAACCGTACTCGTAGAGGCCTAGTACTCCTGATATCCCTGATGCTTGTTGATACAGGTGTTTACGGGCGGGCTCGTAGTCTTCCCTGTATTCCATCGACGGGTAGTCGGTAAACCGGACGGGTGATGTCATCGGAAATGGTGCTCCACGTCTTAATCACCCGCTACCAGGCGGTCCAACCGCCGTCGACTACCAAAGTGCTGCCAGTCATATACGAAGAGGCGTCGGAGGCAAGAAGCAGGAAAGGACCGCGGAGTTCCGATGGTTCGCACATGCGAGCGATCGGGGTTAGTTCGGCAAAGTTCTTCTTGAACCACTCCGGATGGTCGTTCGCTATTCCGTGCGGCGCGACGCAGTTCACTCGAATCCCGGATTCAGCGTAGGAGGTACCCAGATACCTGACGAAGTTTGGGACCATCGATTTTGTTGCTACGTAATCGATCGGTTTGTTTTGTTTTTCACCAGTTTCGCGGTTGTGGTACAGCGACTGATTTGGTGCGACGAGCGAGTAAGTCGATGCGATCAGCACGATGTTTCCAGACTTCTGATTGAGCATTTGCTTGATCACGGCTTGGGTGACGAGCATCGTACCCGTCATGTTGATGTTGACAGATCGTTCCCAAGCATAGAGCGGAAACTCGTGGAATGCCGTTGGGGAGGTGTCTTTGTCGGTGCCGTCGAACCGGGTATCTACACCCGCGCAGTGCACAAATGTATCGATTGATCCCATTTTGGATACGACCTGCGCGACGAGATTGTTGATCGAATTGGGACTCGAAATGTCGGCTTGCCCGGACTGGAAATCACGACCGTAATTCGAGGAAAGATTTGTGGCGGAATCTTCGATTTGATTGAGCGGATGCGCATCCGAGAGGAATAGATCGGCACCGGCACCTGCGAGCGCATCTGATATTTCTCGCCCTATGAGCCCCAGCGCACCGGTCACGAGGACGTTCTTTCCCTGCATATCGAATTCTGATGTCATTTGTACTTCCTCGGTATTCGGAGTTATTCAGGCTTTTGTATACCGGCGTCAACAAGGGCTTTTATCGCTACATCTACTGCGGCGACGCCATCGTCGAAGGATGGAGACGGTGGTCGTCCCCTTTTGATCGATTCGCAAAACGACTTTATCTCGTCCACGAACATGTCGTTTCGGTCGAAATCGCCCGGCGTTTCGAATACTTCATTGGCGTCTGCGCCTTCCGTTCCATAGAGTTTTGCCACTCCTGAATAATATTCGAATTCTATTCGTCCTCCCTCGCCCACAAATTCGCTTGAGCGTGCAGGAGGGCGATGGAAATAGTCGAGATGAATATTGCCGGTTGTTCCGGATTCAAATCCGAGCAAGATATCGATGCCGTGTTCGGTCTGTACCTCAAGCGTTGAAGCCGTGTTTGCTCGTGCTTTTACGTCGGTGTGAGTTCCGAAGGTCCAGAGGAGGAGATCGATTTCGTGGGAGAGCGTAAGTGCGGGACCGCCACCGAGATCGGCACGAGCGGCATAGCCGCGTCGGTAGTCTTCCCATGGGTGCCACCCCGGTAAGTATTCACCCCACTGGCTGCGCGCATATATCGGAGTGCCTATCCGACCGGAGTCGATCCAGTCCTTGATGGTGATAAGCGCAGGATGGAATCTCATGTTGTAGCCTACCATCACGAATTTACCGGAACGACTGATTGCCTTTTTGATTTCATCACATTCTTCAATGGAAGTAGCCAGTGGCTTTTCGGTGAATACGTGGCTACCGGAGTCGAGTGCTTGAACAATTGTTTCGACATGCATCGAAGTGGGGTTGCAAACGAATACTGCGTCGTGATCGTTGTCCAGAGCAGTCCCTAGATCGGAGAAGGTCTGGAAGTCCCTCTGGATGGTGCGCAGCGGATTTTTCGTAGTCCTCATCAGGGATACATCGCGGTAGCCTAGGGCGAGTAGGTTGCCCAGATGACGTTCACCAATGGCTCCCACCCCGCAGATCAGGATTTTCATTTTCGTCTTAGCTCCGTAGCGATATTGAATACTCTTTTTAAGAAGAATACTCGCTGTTGAGTTTCGTTCGTCTCATTTGATCCGGCCGGTGAGGGCTATATCGAATGCGATCAGGTCTGCACTATCAGCGAGTGCTCGATGTCGGCCAGTTATTGGTTCAATATTGAGGATTTTTCGCACGTCTTCTCGTTCGATTTGCCTGTTAATCCCAAGTGCAATTTTTACGAGTTCGTCTACTTGGATGTGGTGTCGGTCGCCGAACGGATCGACGACATCGGAGCGGCTCGCTTGAGTTGTCGTGTTGGTGCGGTCTATCTTGCCCCACGCCGCGGTTGGCGAATCTGGTTCGGCGTGTTGGTTTAACCATGCCGCGCTGCTGGGTATTACATGTTCGAATTCGGGCGCGGCGTCTACATCGTTCTGGCTTATGGGCAAGATGTTGAGGCAGTACGCAGACAAAACAGGGTTTACTCGTGGTTTCATAAGTGACGAGAACGAGGCGAGTTCTTTTTGGTTGATCGCGTCGTAGGCGATCATACCTATCTCGATCATTTCTGCGGGGCGTGAAGGATCACTCCAACCAGAAGCCAGCGATCCCTCCCAGCAGGTGAATTCGGCATCGATAAGAATGGCGGTACCTTCATACGAATCTCTTAATGCCACTTGAGTAAATTCCTCAAGCTTATTGTCCTGCAAGATTTTCTAGCTCGGTTAGCAGCTTGCCTAAATTTACGATGTAGTCGGGATCGATAAACTGCTGGAACCAGTCGGGAATTTTGTTCCCTTCATATGGGAAATCCTGTCGATTCGGCCACTCGTCACGGATGCGTGTTGTGCTTGCGAGGAAGGATCGTGATGATTCCGAGAGAAGCGGGCCAACCAGAGCGATAGCGTCTTTTTTGTACGCCGGTTGTCCGATGGCATCACGATAGTAGCACGGAGCGATTGCTGCGATGCCGAGCAGGTACTTGAGTTGGAAGAGTCCATTTTCGGCGTTGCGATAGTGGCTCTGGAGATACGTACCTTCGTAGGCGTGATGCTTCATCACGCCCAGTTCGCCAGCATCTCGGAAGAACTGTGCACGCGATGCCAGAATCCCGCGCTCGCGATCAATGTGTTTGACCGGATTGAGGTGTAACGTTCTGGCTCCGAGATAGGATTTCGCTTTGCGGAAGACGGCGAGCGGCATCGTGTCTTCGTAGTAACGGGCGAGGTCGATCTCTGTGCAGACGATAAATCCGTGATGCTGGAGAGGATCGACTGCGGTGAGGAAGCTGTAGGCGTCCAAGAGTTTGGATCGAATAGCCGTGAGGGATTTGCCGTTTAAGGCAGTGCCTTTGGAGATGATCACGAAAGTATCGAAATCACTCCAACCTCTCGAGTAGTCGAGGGTTGCGATACTTCCGTGAATCATGAAGTCAGATACGTGCTCCGATATCTCGCTATTCACGCGCTCGCCAAGATGGACGATTGGAGCGAGATAAGACGCGTCATGCTTCTCATAGTCGGATCGCTCGAACGCGGCGATTTGTACTTCGGTAGTCGGCTCGTCCTCGAGATTGTTGTTGAGGATGTTGTAGCCTTCGGCTAGATGATTTGCCACCATGCGGACGGCGTGTTCGCCGTCGTGTTCTAGGCCGAGGCTTTTCGGACTTAGAAACCATGTGAGCATTTGGCGCAGGCTGGTCTGCAGCGACTCCAACGAATTGTTCTGCAGTGCTGTCATCGAGTTTCCTAGTTGGCTGCAATCATGTGGGGACGTTCACGATTTCGATTCGTTCCAGAGTTCATCGTACATTTTTAGATATTCACCTACGACGCGACGGTGATCGAACTCTTTGTACGCTCTATCTAGTGAAGCTTCGCCGTAACGGTGAGCTTTGTCGGGGTTGTCGGCAAGTTCTTCGACAGCTGTAGCGAGTGCCTGTGAATCAAGAATCGGAATCAGAATACCGTTCACGTCGTGGTTGATAGCTTCTCTTACTCCTGGCATATCGGTGCCAATCAACGGCAGGCCTGTCGCCGCGCCTTCGAGGAGAGTTCTGGGGAGTCCTTCACGATAGAACGTGGGGGCCGTGATGGTGTTGGCAGCTGCCATCAGCCTCGGCACGTCTTCTCGGCGGCCGGTGAAGATGACATCGCCTTCAGATTTCCATCTAGCGACGGTTGTGTCAAGCACTGACCGCCTGTTTCCGGGATCGGTGGCACCGACCATAACGAAGACGATGTCATTTCGTTTTTTCTTTATTTGCCGGGCTGCTTCTACGAATTCGAGAACACCTTTATCAAGTTGAAGTCTACCGACGAACATCGCGACAAATGCATCACGGAGAATACCTAGCGAATTGCGAATTTCTTGAGATTCTTCTGAGTTACGGGAGTTAGGGTTGTATTCCCTGATATCGACGCCGGAACCACCGGCAATGAATCGGCCTTTCGTATCAGATAGGGCTCCGCCAGCTTTTAGTAGGTCCATATCGTCAGGGTTTTGAAACGTAACTTCGTTCGCGAGTCGGTTCGAGAATGAATACATGCCGAGATTCAGGCGTTTGGCGATGTTCGCTCCAATGCCTGATCGTTCGACAAAGGTGTACCCAAGGCCAGTTACTGTCGAGACGGTGAGTGGAACACCCGCGAGCTTTGCGGCGATCGGAGCATAGATGTTTGGCTTGGTGTGGAAGTTTTGAACGATGTCAGGCCTGATACTCCGCAGGATATTTCTGAGGCGGAGGACTGATCCAATCTCGGTGAACGGATTACGTCCGCTTCGGCTCAGTTTCCACTCAACGTACTTCGCTCCACCCGCTACGATACGTTCATTCCACGCTCCACTGGCGGCTACGGCGAATACTTCGTATCCGTTCTCGATTAGAAGCCGGACCCAGGGCATTCGGAGTCGATAAAAAATCTCGTTCTGGTTTACGACGAGAACTATCGAAGTTGGTTTTTCTTTGTTTCTTGGTTTTGCCAATTTTGGATTAGTTTGAAAGGCCAGAGTTGTGCTTTACGCTTTGCGGACGAGACCTATTGGAGAAGATTTACTCTGCCCAATGATGGTTGGTTCCCTCTTCCAGATGCGAGTCGCATCGTGGAGGGCATCGTTGCTGACGTCATCGGATATCAGCATTCCGCCGGGCTGGATGAACTGCCATGCGGTTTGATACTCGCGTAGTTGATTTGAGTATGAATGTCGAGAGTCGTGCTGGAATATCCCGATATTTCCGAGTTCTTTCAATATGCGCGGCAGTAGCTGTCTCGACGGACCCGTTCTGAGTTCCCAGCGACCGCGGAGTTCATGGGGGACCAGATATCCGACTTCGGGCAGGAGCTGTGTGTTCGGGGTTGGCAGATCGATACTGATGAGCCGGCCGTTGCCGGTTTCTTCCATCGCTTGAAGGATCGTCCATGAACTCACACCCGCACCAACACCGGTCTCGACCATGACATCGGGTTTGAGGATTTTTACGAGTGCGTAGGTGGTGGCGGCAAGTTCTGAAGTTGCTGACCACTTGATTGTCATGCCGGGGTCTTTGTTTTTAGAGACGAGAAATTCGGGGAGGTGCTTGAGCTCGTGGTTGATCATTTCGAGATTTGTACCAAGAACTTCTGCAATACCATCTGCGACGGAGAGCTGACGTGATGCATAAAAGTCGAGATGATTTTTGTGGCGTGGTGTTGTGATGCGGTCGTCGATGAACTCGGCCGACCACGTTAATGCTGTGGCTGGGGTTTTGAAAAAGTGTGCTGTGCGGAGTATCGCTGAGAGCATTAGTTAGGCGAATCTTGGATAGTTTTCGGTGCGGTCGCGGCTGATTTATCGGTACTCCACTGACTGTACATTTCGTCGAGGCGCGCAACGTATAATTCCGCCGAGTAGCGGTTTTCAACCCGGGTTCGAGCGTTGGCTCCAAGTCTCGCCTGTAGATCACTATCGCCGGTGAGGTGGTTTATCGCAGTCGACATAGCTGGGACATCTCTCGATACGACGAGGATGCCGCTGTTGTCATCGATAATGGCTTCTGATATCGCACCCACCTTTGTAGCGATCACCGGTTTTGATGCTGCCATCGCTTCGATTGCAACCCGTGGAAAGCCTTCCCTTAGAGATGGCATCAGTACCGAATCGGCGGCAGATAGTACGTCTGGGAGGTCACTTCTTTCGCCGAGGAACGTGGCCCGTTTGCTGATTCCGAGATCATAGGCGAGGTTTTCTAGATAGTCGCGTTGTTCCCCGTCGCCTGCCAGCGCGAGATGCAGGGTTGGGTTCGCTTCGGCTGCGCGGGCGAACGCCTTGATTCCGTATTCGACGCCTTTTACGGATCTGAGACGACCTATATAGAGGACGAGGTGCTGGTGTTCCTGTACCCCGATTTGTGATCGGATGGAGGAACGATTCTTCGTGCAGGAAAAAGCGTCTAGATCGAGGCCGGGGAGTACGACTTCGACTTTCTCGGCTGGCACTCCGAGGTCGGTGACTACCGCTCTTCCACCTGTTTCGGAGTTGACCTCGACAGCGTCGGTTAGCGGATTTGTGAGTTTGGTCGCGAGTTTTCCGAGGCGTCCGGCCTGGCCGATCGTGAGTTCCGATCCGATTATCACCGGCACGCCGACGAGTCGTCCAACGATACGACCGAGGATATTTCCGTGTATCAGGTAAGTGTGGAGGATATCCGGCCGGAGTTTCTGGAGAAGAGAGCGGAGCCTCAAGGCGACGGCCAGATCGGTTTTTCGGCTGAGTCCGAGAGTGTGTACATCTATTCCCAGTTGACGGAATTGTTGTTCCATCTGCATTCGATCCATGATCGATACTAGGATGTGTTCGTATCGTTCAGGGTCGAGCCTAGGGAGCCCGAGCAGCATGTTGTGCTGCGCACCGCCAACTTCGAGGCTGGTGACGAGATGCACGATTTTCGTTCGTTTTCGGGCGTTGGTGGAGGGCATGTTAGCTTGGCTTCTCCCCGAGTTGGCTCAAGGTATCGCGTGCTATCTGTTCTGGCGAGAATCGATCGACGATCGATTCTCTTAGCGTCAGGGAGAGGCTGGATCGTTGCTTGTCCAATCTAACAAGCATCGTTTGCCAGGCGTTCGCAAGTGCCTCGTGATCGCCGCGAGAGACTGTATATTCCGGATTATTGACTATTACCGCTGCGTCACCGATATCGGCTACCGCGCACGGGATTCCGCAGGCGAGGGATTCGGCGACGGAATTTGGAAATCCTTCGCCGCTGCTTGAGGTGAGGGTTGTGATGTCACAGGCGGGCATCAGTTTTTCCGGGTCGTTTCGTTGCCCAAGCCAGAGCACGTTGTCGTCGAGTCCGAGTTGTGTTGCGAAGTCCCTGATTTGGTTGTTGTAAGAAGAGTATCCGGCGGAAACCTCGCCAGCGCATATGAATCGCGCCTCCGGCAAAGTTTCGAGTAGCGTTTTCGCGGCCCGCAGAAACGTAGTGTGATCTTTCATCGGGTGGATCCGGGCAAAAATACCTATCAATGAGGCGCCCGCGGGTATACCTAGTTCAGTTTCAACGTTCGAGCGTGCATTGGTATTTGGTTGGAAACGATCGACATCGATGGCGTTGGGGATGTGAGAGAGCTTTGCGAAGGGATAGCCGATGGTTCGGTATTCCTCGAGGGCTGCTTGAGAGTTGGTGATTACCCTATCGGCGAAGCGGGCCAGCCATTTTTCGAGCCGCATGCTCCATTTGACCCGACTGCGGTAGTCGTTGGGATCTACATCACTTGATCGTACACCCCACGCGATAAGAGGACGATTTCGAATGGTTCGGGCAACGAGAAGAGCCAAGTTTGGAAGTGGCATGAAGCCGTAAACTGCGTCGAATTTATTTGTTTTGATCAGTGTTCGAAGTTTCAAAAAGTACGTTATGCGACCGACGATACTTGGACTTGCGAGATCGTGGAATTTAACTTTTGGGATATTTGCGAGATCGGCTTCGAGTGGTCCGCCGCGCACTTTCACGGCAACGTGAATCTCGGTGCCGAGGTCGGAGATTGATCTGGCGAGCGCAACTACCTGACGTTCAGCACCTCCGATGTGTAGGGATCGAATCAGGAGAAGTATTTTCTCTGGCTTTGTGCTGTTGCTTGAACTCATACAGAAAGTATTTTGGACAGATGTCTGACGAAGATGTCTCCAGCATTTGGGCCGGACGTGTGTTTGACGTATCGTAATTGGGCCTGAAGAGCGATTTCTTGCCTCAAACCGTCGTTTGAGACTGCCCATTCGATTTTTTCTTCCAAGTCGTCGAGTTCCCAATCGTGGGCCATATAAGTTACGTCTCGTTCATAGAAGTTTGGCCAGGTCTGTATGTGATCCATTTTCGGCTTTAGAAGCATGCCGCCGGTGAGGAAAACTTCGAAATCTTTGAGGGTAATTTCGCCCCACCCGAACGGAGAAAGGACAACTTTGGTGTTGTTGAGTTCTTTCATATACCCGCGTCGACCGATTTTTTGGGTGTCGATTTCATTTGCCAGTATTTTTCTAATTTGTTCTCTTTGATATCGCACGGTGGCCCGGGCGTAGGTTGCGCCGAATCTTGCTGAGAGAACTTTGTTGCGAGTTGCGGTGGGTCGTGCTGTGATTTTCGGGTGACGGAGTAGGAACGATAGGCCGAACCGGCGGTAGAGCGCTATTTTCCATGGGCCGTATGTTGAGTAGTCCGCAAGACCACTGTTCCACGAGACGCCGAGTTTTTGGACGTCAGCCGATGTGATGGGATTGTCGAGTGCGTCGTCAACTTCATCGGTGATACCGAAGGTGTTTTTGTAGTAGTCGGAGTAGACACGCCCGCCGTAAATGTGGTCGGTGTACCTAATTTTGTCGATAAGGACCTGTGATTTCAGGTACTTCTGGACGAACGGGAAAACCTGAGATTGAAGGGTGCCGCTACTGTCAGTTGTGTCGAACCAGATGACGGTAGCGCCGGAGTTTTGGTAAGACTCCAGTAGATCGAGAGTTTGTGATTGAGATTGACGGCTCCAGTCGTTTAGGAACTCTTTAGAGTCGATGGCGAGTACATCGCAGTTGGTGATGTTCGGAGAGGAGCGTTTTAGGATCTGCACATCGAACTGTGCGTTCATCAGTGTTTTATTGTGAACGACGAACGGGAATAGAAATGCTGAACTATTTGAGGTGGTAAAACCGGGTGTTAAAACGTTGATTCGCATTAGGGTGACTGTGGTTTCGTTATGTTTGAGACCTGCTCACTGGTTGTTATCACGCGGACAGTACCTGCTTTACTACAAGTAGATGGTGCGGTTTTGCAGAGGCAGCAGCACTCAGTAGTTTTCGGTACTGCTCATCAATGAGATCGGATGAGACGGCCGTTTTGATATCTCGAGACATTGCGGATCTTTTATCTGCTGTGAACTCAGAAGCCTTAATTATCGCGTCTGCCCAGTTACCGGGTTCTAACGGGCGCAGGTAACCGTTTTTTCCATCGACCACCCATTCCTGGAAACTTGGTTCTCCGGCGTTGGCAACAACTGGAACGCCCGAAGAGATGCTTTCGAGTACTGGTGTACCCATTGCCTCTCGTTCTGCCGGAAAGCAGAACACGTCAGCCGCTGATAGATATTCAGCCATATCGACAAACCCGTGAGTTATTTCGACCCGTTCGGAGATTCCCAGTTCAATTGAGCGCTGTTCGAGAGTGGGAATTTGATCGGCGGTTAGGCCAGGAACGAGGTCTTGATCGGTTAGTGGTGGGCCAGCTAAAACGAGTCGGAAGTTGTCTGGCAATTTCACCATAACGTCGAGCAAGAACGAGTGGTTCTTTCGAGTGATGTATTTGGCCACGTAGATGATCAGGATGTCGTTATCGGTCGCAGACGATATCTTCTTGCGGGCCAGCGATCGATCCTGGTCGCTTCGGATGTAGAAATTACTCGTGTCGACCGGGTTCGGGCGAACCCAAACATTGTCGGTGAGTCCGTGCGATTTGCACATATCGCCAAGGGATTTACCGATGGCAATTATCAGGCTTTGTTGACGCAAGTCCTGATTTGCGAAATAGCGAGCCCCCGGGAGGTACTGGTAGGGAGTCGCCATAGGGTTGACAATCTCGAGGACCAGTGGGATTCGATGATATCTGCTCCACTTGATGGCTGCTGCGGTGGCCGGAGAGTAGCCGAAAGTGTGGATGACATCGGCCGAGACCTGGGCGAGCTTGCGTTTGACCGCCCGAGCCTCGATATGGCTGAGAACCGCGTTGGATAACCTGCGGAGCGGTGTTGCTGCGAGTTTACGATTCAGATTCCGAGCTCGTTTTGACACGACTCTATCGATGGAAACGCCGTCGAGTTGGTATTGTGCCGCCTCGCTCGTTTCGGTGCTGCTACATATGACTTCGAAATCGATACCGAATTTCTCTCTGAGTCGCAGATATGATCGATGGGCGCGCAAACCCGATCCAGAGTATTCCTGAGGGTATTTGCTGGAAACGACCAGTACTTTCAATGTTGTGAATCCAGAGTATTTTGAGATGTCGATCAGAGGGAGCGACTGTATTCTCGCAGAACATCTGCAACTAGCTCTGCATTGATCCGGGCGGGTTCTGGCGATTCGAATCTGGCTAGTTAGAACTGGTTGGTGCCAGAAATTCGTCGATTGTGAGCAGCGAAAGTACGGCCGAAGCACTGTTCGTATCGCCACTTTGCAGGTCGTTCGTGAGCTTCTTGAGTCTCGATTCATCGAAGAGATCGATCGATTTGATACCCGGTGATTGGTGCAGATTGGCGATTCGCTCTCTGATAGAGCTTGAGCTATTTGCGATGTCCGAATCTGACGGCCACGAACGATCTTTAGCGGCGGGATCGGAGGTGCTGGGTCCGTTCATTCCTAACCGGCGCTTGAGGCCTCTGGCCCAGCTATTCAATGTCAATAGCGTTGGTGATAGATCGGGTCGCATGTTGGTGTTTGCGTTTCGGACTTCAAGAAGGCGTGAGTTGAGCTGTCTGATTGTTGCGGCGAGCAGGCTTGTTCCGTGTCGGACAGTAGCCGGGGTCGAGTAATAAATGTCGAGAATATCGTTCGAAAATGCGATGGTCCGTTGTTCGGCGAGCGTATTAGCCGATAGTAAATTCAGGTAGGTGTAGTGACGTCCGGGCGCGCTGGTCGTCAGGTAGTCCCACTGATCGTAGGGGTCCGCAGTTGTGTCGGCGATCAGATCGAGCACCGAATAGAGATCGAATACGAGTCTGTCGAGTGCCTGGTTTGCTGTTTCACAGTCCAGCAGGTCAAGTGGAATGATGCCTTTGAGGCGGTATTTAGCTTGCTGCGTGTAATGACCGGGGATTCCCGGTGAGATTGGGTCGAGAGAATACGATCGGGTAGGGCGTCCGAGGAATTTTTTCCGGGTGGCGGGTAAATACATTCCCTGGAAAAAATAATCGAACCCGTGACCATGCAAGATGAGATCGGTTTCTGGAATTTCGAGATCGAAGAAGTGTCCGTGCTGGAACGAGTACATTCCGCCGCCGGTTGAAACAGCGTTCGTGAAGATGTTCGCATAGTGGTCGTGTGGGCGGCTCACGTACGAATGGTCGGCACCGACCAGATTTGCGAGCGAGCGTCCCACATCTACTTCGTTGTTCTCGGTTTCGCCGATTGTGATGCAGTGTGGGAGGTTATTTTGAGGAAAACCACCGAGAGCGACTCGGGAGTCCATGCCTCCGCTGAGCAGGAGTGATGGGTTTATTGCGTCGCTGGTTTTGGCAGAAACCGAAGCTCGCACTGCGTCAGCGAGGTCACGCGCGATTGCTTTACGACCGTCGGATCTTTTGGTGAAATCTGGGATCCAGTAGATATTTACTGACGTCGTGCGCGCTCTTGAATCGAAGGAGAGCAGTGAAGCTGGCGGGAGCGTTCTTGAGAGATGGTCAAACGTTGTCTGGCCAAATAGGCGTTGGATATGCAGGAACCCGTAAAACGCAAGCCGGTCGGGTTTTAGTTGGTCGTTGTCGTTTAGCCATTTCCAAAGGGAGCTGTAGGCGATCGAGATGACTATCCTGTTCCCGTTGACGAGGTAGAAAAGCGGTCTGGAGGCGAAGCGATCGGTCGCAACGTCTGCACCAGATGCGGTCTCCGAAATCAGGATGAATTCGCCGTCGAGCGAACGCACTCCACGGATAATATTGCTCTCCATTTTGGCGAGGTCATCAGAGCGGGCCGGCCTCCCGTTGATTGCGGGGCTGCCGTAGAGAGTGATCTTGAATGACTCGGATTCGAAACGAGCGGCTACTCTCGGCATGTCGCCAAGAACGAGGACCTTAGTCTGGTCCCCAGAAGTCATGCGTTTTTCTCCAGTAGGACCGTTCTAAGCCCCCCGGTGTCGCAGATCAGGTCAATGGCGTGATCGTTTTCTATGTCGTGGAAAATCGCACGTTCCCCAAAGTCGCTGTAGAACGGAGTGCCACCGGCATACCCTAGAGCCTTCAATCGAGTCGTGCCGTGTTTGTTCGAACTTGAAGCTGATCGGACTCTGTAGCCTGAATCAAAAAGGCCTTTCAACACTGGTACAAAGGCGTTTTCTTTTTTGTACCGGCTGAGATGAGTTTCAAAAATTACCAGGGGAGACATGACATCTTCGCGTACGAGATCGACCAGTTGGCCCAGGATTTCGACTTCGTGGCCTTCAACATCCATACGAATCAGTTCCGGCCGTGATCCGGAACGCTCAGAGGCGTCTCGGAGCGTCATTGTGGGCACTTCGACGGGCATGGACTCGAGATAGTCGAACGCTGAACCGTCTCGGTGAAAAGTGTGCAGATTTGAGTGTGAGGACATGTACATCTGCCCGGTGCCGGTGGACTCGCTAACGGCACCGTGTATAACGTGGATGTTGCTGGCGTTGTTGAGTGCAACATTTCGCTTGAGCATTTCGATGTTGGGGAGCATCGGTTCTATAGCGGTGATCTTGCCAGTGGCTCCTACCACAAGCGATTCCATTACGGCGTAGTAGCCGATGTTTGCTCCGATATCGAGGATTTTCATGCCCGGTTGGAGTAATTCCTGAAGCATCTTGTAATGGTCGATTTCGCGACGGCCAAACAGGAAAAGTGTTCGCGATAACCCCTTATCGCCGGTGTCGAGGTACAGCTTGAAGTTGAACACCTTTTTCTTCATCGTCTTCACTCCGATAAGCCGGGCGATGCTGGTTAGCAGGGCGAAGTAGATCGCTTTTGCGAGCCCGACCGGGCCGAGATGACGGAGTATAAGCTGGAGGTTTGAGATCAATTCGAGTCTTTCAGAATTCGGTCGCTATTTCGGTGAGACGATGTACTCGGTGAGATCGAGAGGTCGAACCAGATTGCCATCGATGTCGGTGACTTTGTAATTGATACCTTCAAGAAACTGCTCGAGCTCTTCGACGCTTGAGCCCAGTTCAATGATATGACGGGGGTGGACACTTAAAAAGATAACCGGGCGGTGTAACCGAAGCGTTTCGACTGCGCCTTTAAGAATGCCTATTTCGGCTCCTTCGGCGTCGATTTTAATCAGTTGCGGTTTCAGGTTTCTATCTTTGCAGAAATTATCGAGCATAATCTGTCGTTTATCGATCGCTGTGTAGCCGCGCTGAATACCGAATTCCGCGATGGTGTTCATTCCTGAGGCGGCGGCACTTTCGAAGAAGTCAACTGAGTCTCGGTTTGTCTCGCCAACCAGATCGGTGATTACTTCGACATTTGCGAGATCGTGCGACGCCAAGTGTTCGACTAGATATGCAACGTTGGCGGTTGCGGGTTCGAACGCGTAGACGGTCCCTTCGTTCGCGACAACAGTGCTGAGGGGGAGCGAAACGAGTCCTATGTGCGCTCCGACATCTAGCACGCAGGTCAGGCCGCGCGACGCTTCTATGCAGGCTTCAAAGCCGCGATTGTGGTTACCGCCCCAGGCTTCGAAGTTACTGAACGCGAATCGCCTGTTGAGTTTAAACGGCCCGTATTGGCCTATTTTTTTCGATACGGTGAATCTGGGCAGGTATCTGGTAATGGCGCGGTAGAAGGGACGAAGCATCGACCACAGGAATTTGAGCCGCTTGAGCCGGCCGTGTCGAAGACGCGTAAGAGACCGTAATACCATTTAGATGGCGGCCTTTTCGGCAAGGACGAACAGGTGGTGCGTGTGTTGCGGATTATATTTGTGCCAAATTATTTTCAAGCCGCTTGATTCGATGTCGGAGAGGAATCGTGATCTGGGGAAGCTTTTTCGACCGACCTCCCAATAGTGGGGGTTCCAGTAATCTTCTCGACCTTCCCACTCCTCTTTCGACCGATCTTTCGTTCGGGGCCATTCCGACGTTATCGAGGTGGAGTGGCGACCCCCAAGCCAACCGAATCCGAGGCGGCGTGGAGCGATGATCGCCGGGATTTCAATCGCGAGTTCGAACCTGTGAACTCTGGATGGAACTGAGATCAGGACGTATTTGTGGGACAACTCAGCCAGCTTGGTAAGAGTTCTCGGGATGTCTATATATGGGAGGTGCTGTAGCATTTCGAATGCAGCGACCAGATCGAACTTTTCCTGGATATTTGTTTCGCGAAAATCGCCTAGATAGTCGGGATTCGTTCGGGATTTGATATCGGCGGTTTTGATTTCGTAATTGAGACTTTTGATAATGGACGCGAAATGGCCACTGCCCGGGCCTAATTCGAGAATTGAGGACACTGCATCGCCAAGATCAGTAACGGAAGTTATCTGAAGTCTGGTGCTCGAAAAACGACGTTCTTCGAGTGCCCAGAGTCGCTCTTCTAATAGTCTTGGATCGATCCCGCTCACGGTAAGTGGCCTCTGCTGTTCTGGTTGTTGCCGCTGATTCGGGGTTACGAGTGTTGTTGAGTTAACGAGTAGTAGAGATCTTCGAATTGCCGACCTACTACGTCCCAGCTAAACGAGTTTCTCACTGATTCGGATCCGTTTGCACTGAGCTTCGCTTGCAGATCTTTCGAACTTTGCAGAAGCTCCATTTTTCGAGCCAGATCGATTGGGTCTCCCGCTTTGGCGATAAGGCCATCGACACCGTCGACGATGGTTTCTATACACCCGGGCGCGTCGGTAGTGATGACTGGGATACCGGCTGCCATTGCTTCGATGTTGATCATAGCGAACGTTTCGATGAGCGAGGGGAATGCGCATGCATCGACACTTTTATATAGTTCAATGAGTGGTACGCTGGGGATTCGATATTCGTTTTCGTTGGGATCGTGGCCGAGTTCCTCTTTGAGCGTCACGTGTTCTGCCACGCCGAGCTCGGACGCTCTTGGGCCAAGGTCGGACATTTTCTTGCCGACGAAAACGACGTGTGTATTTCCCATGGTCCCAGCGCGTTTTATTTCGGCCAACGCTTCGAGGAGGATGTGGAAACCTTTTTTCGGGTGGTTCCTGCCGACGGTCACATAGACGAATTTATCGACTGGGATGCTGTGCCTGGTTCTGACGGCGTTACGATCTACGGTGGTTGATTCGAATCGTGGTTGATCGACCGCGCAGGGAATGACTTCGATCTGGTTGTCGGTGATGCCGACATCGCGAAGATCGGGTTTGACCGAATCGCTGAGGGCTACTGCTTTCGATACTCGTGGCGACCAGGCTTGGATAAGGCTTTCGATTTTCGGGTCGAACCGGTAGCCGTATCCGATTTCAGGATCTTTTTGGATGTCGTACCCAACGGTGCGCATGACGTGAGGGATGTTCCGGGGGGTTGTGAAGCCACCGACGACGACAGCCGAAGGGTATGTGCCGAAAGATTGCCAGACGTCGAACTTGTACTTTCTCTGCATCCACGAGAAGTAGCGGTTTTGGGCGAACTGGTATGCTTTGCCCAAAATCGGCAACAGGCGTTGCTGTCCCGGGAGAGTTGGGAACAAGGGGTAGCCAAGCTCTTTTTTTCGGGTGCCGATTTCCCGCCAACTGCTCCAGGCAGAGAACATGACGACCCGGTGTCCGTTTTGGAACAGGTAGCGCGCCAGATTATGAGCGGTAACCTGAGCGCCGCCAATGTTTGGAAAGAACGAGGAAATCGCTATGGCGATGTTGAGTTTTTGATGACCGGATTCTGTCGGCAAGTTACTTTTTTCGGCTGAATATTGCTGCGAGCGTTAGGAAAATGAGTTTTAGGTCGACCCAGAACGATCGATCGCGAACGTACTTCATCCGGAGTTCCATTTTGCGATCCCAAACTTTTTCGAAATAGAGTTTGTCCGGGTTATCACCCTTCAGCAGGGTTCCGAGATCGGAAAATTCGATCGAAGCGAAGTCGGTGATTCCTGGTCGAAGATCGAGAATAGCCATTTGTTCGTCGGTGTAGAGCTTTGTGTAATCGAGGGTTTCGGGTCTTGGGCCGACGAAGCTCATATCGCCTTTCAGGACGTTCCAAAGTTGTGGTAGTTCGTCAAGCTTGAATTTCCGTATAAACCGACCAACAGACGTAGTTCGTGGATCGTCATCACCGGAATGGTGAGAGGTCGGGCCATCGGCGATCCGCATGCTGCGGAACTTCCTGACTGTAAACATCGTGTCTGATCGACCGGCGCGTTTCGGGGAGTACAGCATCGGACGACCAAGCGAAACGAGGATCACGAGTGCTGTTGCGAGTAGCAACGGAGAAAACACGATCAGGCCTGTAAGGCTAAATATGATGTCGAATGTGCGTTTTGCCAAACGTTCTTTCCTGGAACAACTGCGCTAACCTCTACATACCGAACCTGTTGCAATTGTTTTGTTCGATTTTGCCATCAAAGTATTAGATATTCATGGTTACAGACTCATTACTGTCCTTCAAGCACGCGTTTGTTACTGGTGGCACCGGAATTGTCGGCGTTCCGCTGTGCCGTCGGCTGGTAGAAATGGGCGTTCGGGTTACCGTTTATTCCCGCAAAACTGGCGAGCCAGTGTTGCCGGATGGAGTTCGCCATGTACAGGGAGATGTGCTTGATCGGTCTTCCGTGGTTGCAGCCGCGAGGAGTGCCGACGTAATTTTTCACGCCGCAGCCGCGGTCCATGGTTCGGCATCGACCTGTTCAGAATTCGAGCGGATGAATGTGATCGGAACTGAGAACGTGATCCACGCGGTGCGTGAGCTGGGCGCGCGACTGGTTCACGTATCGACGGTGAATGTCGAGGGTTATCGGCGTGGAGCTCTCGCTGACGCCTATGCCGCTACAAAGTCTAAGGCTGAGGAATTGGTTGCTGAAGCGGTTGACGAGGGTATTGAGGCTACGATTGTTCGCCCGGCCACGGTATTCGGCGATGAGGCGGGCAGAGCTGGGATGATTGTCGATCGATTGTTGGCGGGTAAATTGGCGGCGTTGCCCGGGCCGTCTCGACGTATCAGCCCCGTTTGGTCTGGAGATCTCGCGAACGCGTTGATTCGAGCTGCCGTCGTAGGGCGATCAGGGAGCACGTACACGGTTGCCGGGCCCACTGTGTCTACGGGCGAATTTGTGCGGTCGGTATGCGATGCATCAGGACTGAAGCGACCGCTGGTGTTGATACCCGGCTGGATATTCGCCGTACCCCTTCAGCTTGCGTGGTGGCTTAAGGCGGTGACGCGCTGGACTCCGCCAATTTCGGTTGAATCCCTACTCAATGGTTCGCCGTACGACGGATCTTCAGCGGCTGGTGAGCTTGGTTTCAGTTACACGGCGATCGATCGTATATTCAAGTGATCGTGTTTGGTTGATTTAATCGTTAGAGCTGATGGAATAATCGCTGATTATGCGGCGAATTCCTTCTTTGACTTCTTGGTCGGTGAGGTTCGAAACCGATTTGATGAATTCGTCGAACTGATCAAGTTCGGTACTGTTAGGACCGGTGTTGCGAACGAGCATCAACTTTTCGTTTGCCGTTTCACCCAGCTCTTCTTGTTCTTCGGAAGAAAGTATTTCGGTGAGTTTCTCACCCGGTTTGAGTCCGGTGTATTCGATCGAGATGTCTTTGTCGGGAACCATTCCCGAAAGTTCGATCATCGTTCGGGCGAGTGAGTCGATGTTTACCGGTTCTCCCATGTTGAGGAGGTAAATCTGTTGATTTTCACCGATAGCTGCTGCTGTGAGTATCAGGCCGGCTGCCTCATGGGCTGTCATGAAGTACCGAGTTGCTTCAGGGTGAGTGACGGTTACGGGGCCACCGGATTCGATCTGTTGTTGGAATATTGGAACAACGCTGGCATTGCTGCCGAGCACGTTTCCGAATCGAACGGCAGTAAAGTGGGTGCTTTCATCCACCCCGAGTGCATGAATTGCCAGTTCAGCCATTCGTTTTGTAGCGCCCATCACGCTGGTGGGTGCGACGGCTTTGTCGGTCGAAACGAGGATGAACGTGGAGGCACCACTTTCTCTCGCGGCACGTGCGGTGTTGAGTACGCCACCGACGTTGTTTATCACGGCTGCAGCTGGGGCATCTTCCATCAAGTACACGTGTTTATGAGCCGCTGCGTGTAGGACGACGTCTACACCGTAGTTGTTGGTGATTTTTCTTATCGAAACAGGGTCGGTAACATCGGCAATGCGCGTAATAAGATTGATGTTGGTTGCCCCAAGTTCTAGGAGCTGGGCGCGTAGTTCGTATTCGAGCAGCACAAGGGGATTTTCAGCGCGATCGATCAAAATGAGCACTCCAGGATCGAATGCGATAACACGTCGGGCCAGCTCTGCTCCGATCGTTCCCGCACCACCGGTGATCATTACGCTTTTGCCTGTGAATGTTGTGCGCAGGGCAATTTCATCGAGGTGAGCCTCGGGTCGACCAAGTAAGTCGGCGACGTCGACGCGTCGGAGTCGGGAAATCGAGACGTTACCTTCAAGGAGTTCATCGGTTCCGGGGAGGATTCGGTATTCGACTCTCGATTTTCGGCACAGATCGATTATTCGGGTACGTTGTTCTACAGTCGCCGCAGGAATGGCGATCACTATGATATCTGCTTGGAATTTTTCAACTACTGAAGTGAGGTTGTCGATGCTGCCAAATACTGGTACGCCGATCAAGCTCAATCCAGATTTTGCAGGATCGTCGTCGAGAAATGCGACAGGCTCGAGTCTGAACTCAGGACTCGACTTGATCTGGGCGCAGAAAGCTGCTCCGGCATCGCCAGCACCGATGATCACGACTTTGCGTTTTGGAGTTCCATCATTATCAGTATCTTTCATTCGTTCCCGAGCCAGACGGACGACCACCCTGAGCCCTCCGGCAAGGAAGATGTACGTCCCCCACTCAATGAAGTAGACGCTTCTGGGAATCTCGGACGGATCGATTATTAGAAATCCGATGATCCCGAACACCACGGTTGCTGCAGTGGTGGCTTTTGCAACGCCAATGAGATCGGGTACGGATACATATTTCCATAACCCGGTATGGGCACGGAAGTAGAGCACGAATACGATCCGTAGTGCCATGAGTACGGAGGCCCAAACAGCGAACGCTGAGTATGAGATTCGACTTTCATCCAGATCGAGTCTGAGGAGAAGAGCTATGTAGAGAGAAATCGCCGGCAGTATTGTCTGAAGAAGTAAGCCATAAATCATCCGACGCCTGCGCGGGATGCGCGGCACAGCTCTCTGGATTTTGGTGGTCAGTGACATTGATCAGATTGCTAGGTTCAGCATTTGGCGTGAATCGAAGGAGGTCAAGATACTCTAATTCTGGTTCACTTGACTCATCGGGAAAGGTAGTCGGTGAGAACTTGAAGTCGTTCTTTTACCAGTTGGTCTGCTGGGAAAATCTCTGTCAAGCAGTTGGTTGAGTTGAGCGAGATTTAAGTCTGATGCAGCCTTAGCTCTACTGGCTCGTGAACATGCCAATGTTTTTTTATTGTTCCTGAGTTACCGAGAATTGCCTACCCGGAATATCCGAGATTTGTGCTCATGCTTGATTGTCTCAGGGATTCGTCGTGTAGTGTTTGATTGTCACTAAACTGGTTTTAGTGAATAACGAATGGTCGGTGTCTTACCGTGGTTCGCAGTGTGCTGGGATGTGGCAGACTCGACATCGCTGAATTCTAATTGTAGATAAGGCGCATTCTGCCGTGGTTCAGTTGAGAAGTATCGTGACCCCTGACGCAACAAATCTGGCCAATATTAAAGCGATCGCCTTCGATTTTGACGGTGTTTTTACAGATAATCGCGTTTACGTGATGCAGAACGGTGAAGAGGCGGTTGCGTGTGATCGATCAGACGGTATGGGGATTTCGATGTTGTGTAAGCGAGAAATACCTTTAGTGATCATAAGTACGGAGAAAAATCCTGTTGTTTCGGCGCGTGGGGCGAAGCTCAAGATTGAGGTGTTGCAAGGGATTGACGACAAGCTGCCAGCTTTGTCGCATTGGGCTAACGAACATGGACTGGCGTTGGAACAAGTAGCGTTTGTGGGCAATGACATTAATGATGTCGAGTGTCTGCGCGGGGCGGGGCTGGGCGTTGTTGTTGCGGACGCTTACCCGGTAGCGGTCGAAGCTGCAGACATGCAACTAACTCGCGACGGTGGGCGAGGAGCGGTGCGGGAAATATCCGATTTGTGGCTGGGTGCTAACCCTTAGAACGTTGATTACCAGTCGAAACGTGTAAGTTTTTCGCAAACGTAATCGACTTCTGCATCGTCGAGTTCAGGGTAGATCGGTAGTGAAAGTGCTTCACGTGAGAGGCGTTCAGCCTCGGGGAAGTTATCCACTGAGTTGATGTAATCGGCGAACAGCGGTTCTTTGTGTAGCGGGGAGGCGTAGTGGACCATCGTTCCGACCTCGGCATCAGATAGATGTTTGCGTAGACGGTCACGATCGTTCCCCGCGGTTAGAACGTACTTGTGGAAGACGTGACGGGCACCGGGGATTTCCCGAGGTGGGGTGACTGCTGATATTTCGCCGAGTACCGATGTGTAGCGGTGGGCGATTTGTTGTCGACGTTCCGTCCATTCGTCTAGATGGTCGAGTTTGAAACCTACGATTGCCGCCTGAATCGAGGCTAGCTGCGAGTTGTAACCCAGTTCCTGATATGTTCTCGATTCATCTCGCCCGTGGTATCGAAGACGCTTGATGCGTTTGGCGACTTCACTGTTGTTGGTGACGATTGCGCCGCCACTGCCGAATGCACCGGCGATCTTCATGGGATCGAAGCTAACAGTTGCGGCGAGCGATTGGGCGCCTGGTGAGGAGCCGTCGAGTGTTGCTCCGATTGCCTGGGCGGCGTCTTCTATCAGGGCGACGCCGTTCGATTTGCATGCTTCGGCAAGCGGCGTGATGTCGAAAAGCTGACCGTAGAGATGGGCGGTTATGACCGCCTGGACTGAGCCTGTGTTGATAAGATCGATAGCTTTTCCGAGATCAGGTTGATAGTCATCGCCGGTATCGACGAAAACCGGTGTTGCTCCGGCTCGAATTACGGGTGAAGCGGTAGCCACAAAAGTCAGTGCGGGCACGGCTACCCGATCGCCCGGTTTTACCCCGGCGGTGACCAGTGCGAAGAAGAGGGCGTCGGTAGCGGAGCCGACAGCAATGGCATCTTTTATGCCCATAACTTCACAGAGTTGACTCTCCAGTGCGGCGACCTCCGGCCCCTGAAGAACCTGACCGTGTGAAAACACCTGCTCGCACAATGCCAGGATCGTGTCCTTGTGCTGCTCGTACTGGCGGTCAAGCCGCATAAACGGGATGTTCATATGGGGGTTGCTGCGTTCTTAGGGTGTTTTTTAGATCGGGTTGTGGCGTAGATGCTCGATGTAGGCGGGTAGGGCCGTGTCGAGGCCGTACTGTGGTTTGAATCCCAGTATTTCACGCGCTTTGGTTACGTCGAGGGTTCCGCGGTTCGGGATGTGGCCGGGTACTTCACCGTACTCAACTTCGACATCGCCGATCGTTTCGCTGATTATTGATACAGCTGTCGAGAGGGTTTCCGATTTTCCTCGTGCGATGTTGAATGTTTCACCTTTTGCTGCATCGGTTGTTGCAACGCGGAAAATGCCGTTTGCGGTGTCGTCGACGTAGGTGAAATCTAGCGCCATGCTGCCGTCACCATCGACGCGTAATGCTTCTCCTCGAAGGGCGCGGGTGATGAACTTGTAGAGCACGCGCTGGTTTGCGTCGAATGGGCCGTAGACGGCGGTTGGACGCACGGTTCTTACATCGATGCCGTAGCGCTTGCGATAGCCGGCGCTGATTATTTCCCCGGCGAGCTTGATCGATCCGTAAATGTCCTTCGGGTCTTTGGGAGATTCTTCGGTCACGCTCGGGGTTTGGAAATCTCCGTAGACCATGCTTGATGATGTGTATATGACCGGGCATTCGTGGTCGAAATCTCGAACTACTTCGAGAATGTTCACGGTGCTTGAGAGGATCGAGTCGAAGGCTTCTTCGGTCTGCTCGATTGCGACGTTAGCGAGCGGGAGGGCTGCCATGTGGACGATTACGTCAGGCTTCATGCGGTTTAGTGCACGGCGGAGGAAGTCCTTGTTCAGTGTATCGCCAGTCACCAGGGATATGTCGTCGGAGATGTCGGCGAGCCGCGCCAGAAGATTGATAGGCTCGGCGTTGGGGTTGGGTGCGACGTACTGCTTGAACGAGTCGAATACTGTTACTTCGTAGTCAGCTGCGAGAAATTCTCGGACAACGCGAGATCCTATAAATCCCGCTCCGCCTGTAATGAATGCTTTCTGCATTGAATCCTGACTTCTGCTTCTTAGATCGTTCGGGCAATGAGAGTCACGTTGACGTAAGAGTCAACCCGCCTTTTCGTTGCCAACACATTGAATGATACCCATCATGTTTCGCTCGGTGCGAGAACCGGCTAATTCTTATTTTGTTGGTTAATGTGCGATTGGGAGACGACTAGCCGAGATACGACAGGATTCTGGGGGTGTGATTCGCCTATTGAACGGAGTGTCGATTAGACTCAGGTTAAATGGTTGTGATGATCTATCACCGGGGATTTGAGGTGCTCCCACAACACATAAATGCGAGTAGATACGACCGGGCTGCCAACCGATAACTGGCATCATTTTTTAAGGCTTCGGGATTTGCGTCAAGTGTTGGCAGAAGTACCGCTTGAGGGTGTTTCGCGCGTGCTCGAGTTGGGCGCGGGTGACGGGGTGCAGACCGCTGCGTTGCGGGAGATATTTTCTGAGGTGGTCCCCATGGACATTGCTCCTTCAGGAGATGTCGAGGGAATGGTGATTGCTGATGCTGCAGATCTGCCGTTCGAGGATGATTATTTCGATCTGGTGTTTTCGTCGAACGTGCTTGAACACGTCGAGCAACTTAATGAAGCGTTCGCCGAAATGAAACGGGTTCTGGCTCCTGGCGGGGTCATGATTCACAGCATGCCGACCGGAACTTGGAAATTTTTTCAATTGGTCGGTAGACCAGTTGCTTCGGTTATGCGAATTGCTCGCAAATTGTTTCCAGGATTATCTGGAGGTTCTAAGCGGACACGAATGGGATCGCATGGATCAATTTCAGGTGTTGAGGTGGCGAGACGCGCGTTGATTCAAAGAGTTGTGGGTTTGGTGATTCCGACGGTCCATGGCGTGTCGAGGAATCACGGAAGTGAGTTTTTTCGATTTCGACCTCAATGGTGGCGGCGGCAGTTCAACAATGCTGGTCTC
>CAYTAO010000005.1:0-9392 GCA_964435915.1 uncultured Dehalococcoidales bacterium | reverse complement strand
AATGTTACCGGTCGTCTCCGTTGTTCTTGCACTCGCCATACGACCTGTTGCCATACCGCTTTATAGGGCTGCGTGATCGACTGGGGCGGGCTGGTTTTGCTTCGGTCGACGTGTTTTGGCTAAGGTGAGCGCGGGCGGCTAGTGGAATGGGTTAGGTTCGGCGGCGATTCGCTTGATGCCGTCTGCGACCGTTGGCACCGGCTTACCCCAGATGCTTTCGAGTAGTCGTGTATCAAGTGATGTGTCGCGGGGGCGATCTGCGTTGAGTCCGGCATCATCGACCGTGATTGGCTTCAGCAGCGACATGTCGTAGTCGTAGGTTTCCATAACGATTTTAGCGAACTCGTATTTCGATATTCGGTCGCTTGAGCTGAGATGCAACGGGCCGGTGACGGTATTGGCTAGTGCGGTATCAAGTGCGTCTGCGAAGTCACCGACGCTGATGGGTGAGAAGTAGGAATCGGTGAAGCCGGGAACTTCGTTTCCAGATTGTGCTCGAACCAATACCCATTCTAGTAACGAACGGGTTCCTGATGGGCTGTATCCGTAGAAGTAGCTTCGGATTATTAGGGCGCTTGGGTCGGCGTTAGCTACCAGCTTTTCTGTTCGTACTTTTCCGGAGGCGTAGGAATTTAGCGGTCCGGGCAGATCGGACTCGGAATATTTTGTTTTTTTGCCATCAAATACGCTATCAGTCGATGTGAATACGAATTTAGCACCGAGTTCTTTGGTTTTCTCGGCTAGAAATTCGGTTGCAGTTTCGTTGATAGATTTGGCTACATCTGGGTTTTGCTCGCACCATTCAACATTTGTAGCCGCAGCACAGTGAACGATCACGTCTGGCTGGTTTCGATCAAGAGCCTGCGATACGGCCCGCCGATCAGTGATATCAACTTTTTCAATCATGGCGCCGCCGATAGAGATTGGGTTTGTTGCATACCAACCTGTCGTTTCGGTTCTAGGCGCGTAGTGTCGAACGAGGTTTGCACCCAGCAATCCACTAGCACCGGTAATGAGAACCGTGGCTGGTTCGGGCATCAGATTTGCACCAACTCTTTTCACTAAATTGACCGAATAACCCTACTTGGAATATTCCCGTCATGCGTAGTTGGATACGATGGTTATTCTGGTGAAGACTGTATTTATGCTGACATACGTCTGGAACTTGTACTAGGGATGTGGCGGTTGTTGACCTAAACTGATCTTGGCAATCGACTAAGTGTGGGAGATCCGGCGTACGGGCGATTCGGGTTGACCGCTATTAATTTGATTTGGAATACGGGTTGAAAATTCTGGTTACAGGGTGTGCTGGCTTTATTGGCTCGCGCGTTAGCACTTTGTTGATCGAGCACGGTCATGAGGTGTGTGGTATTGATAATCTGGATGATGCATACGACGTGCGAATGAAGGAATGGCGCGTCGAAAATCTGTTGGCGCCGAACTCAGTTGAATGGGTGAATGGCGACATAACTGCCAGAGATTCAGTTGTTGAGTTGATTGAGGCATTCAAACCTGACGCTGTCGTGAATCTGGCTGCGCGGGCCGGGGTTAGGCAATCGATCGATAATCCGTGGGTCTACTACGAGACGCACGTGACCGGCACGCTGAATCTTTTGGAAGCTTGCAAGGTTGCCGGGATTGGCCGGTTCCTTCAGGCTTCGACTTCGAGTGTTTACGGCAAGAACAAGATGCCGTTTTCCGAAGATGCTGAACTAGATTCCCTGCTATCTCCTTATTCCACTTCGAAAAAGGCAGCTGAGGATATCTGCAAGCTATATAACTATCTCTTCGATTTCGATGTGACCATTTTCAGATTTTTCACTGTGTATGGTCCGTCGGGTCGACCTGACATGAGTCTTTTCAGGTTCGTCAGGTGGATTGTCGAGAATGAGCCGTTGCAACTTAACGGTGATGGAACCCACCAACGCGACTTTACGCACGTTGCGGACGTTGCTCGGGGCGTTGTGGCAGCTGTTGATCGACTGCCGGGGTACGAGACGATTAACCTTGGTTCAGATCGACCTGTCGAACTGAACTCAATTATCGGTGAAATCGAGTCTGCAGTAGGGAATACGGCGATAATTGAGCATCATCCGTTCCCGGCGACAGATGTAATGGCGACCTGGGCGAATATAAGCAAGGCACGTGAGTTGCTGGGATGGGAGCCGCAGGTGGACCTGAAGCAGGGTGTCGCATCGGTTGTCGATTGGTATATGGAAAATCGAGAGTGGGCGAAGGAAATCAACCTCTAGTGTTTATTCGTGCAACTTCAGGTAGAAAAAACATGTTTGTGATTGAGGAACCGTTAAGTGGTTGATATCGGGATAATAGGTGGAGCCGGGTACGTTGGACTCGTGACCGGGGTTGGGCTTGCCGCGCTTGGGCACAAAGTGTCATCGATGGATCTGGATCAACGTCGGCTTGAGATGCTCAGGTACGGAAAGTCCGCCGTCCACGAAGATGGGCTTGAGCCGATTCTTCAGCAGTTGCTCGATCAGGGGCAGATAACTTTCACGGACGACCAGAGCGACGCTGTGAGCAGTTCAGGCGCCGTGTTTATCGCCGTTGGTACGCCGTCGTTGGATGATGGCTCTGCAGATCTGTCGGCAGTGATAGCGGTTGCAGAGGGACTGCGTGATGAGATCGACAGGTACATAGTCATCGTGGTGAAGAGCACAGTGCCTGTTGGGACGATTAACATCGTGACAGACATTCTTTCTCAGAAACTGACCGAGGGTGAAGACTTCGATGTGGTATCGAATCCGGAGTTCTTACGAGAAGGCAGTGGGATGATCGATTTCTTTGCGCCTTCGAGGATCATCGTTGGCTCGACGTCAAAACGGGCTTTGGCAGTTCTTCGCAATATTTACCAGCCTTTGCTTGATCGATCGACGGTCGTAAAAGTTCCTTGGATCGATTCGTCGAGGGATATCCCCTACATTGAGACCGATGCGACGTCTGCTCAACTCACTAAATACGCGGCGAACGCGTATCTAGCAACTAGAATATCTTTCATCAATGAAATTGCTGGAATTTCTGAGAAGGTCGGCGGAAATATCGGGGATATTGTGGAGGGGCTTGGGCTTGATCCACGAATAGGCCCGGGATATCTGCAGCCGGGAATTGGATTTGGTGGGCCGTGCCTTGACAAAGACTTGCGTGCGCTCATCACCGTCGCAGGCGAGAATTCGTACGACCCAGTGATGTTCAACGGCGTACTACAACGCAATGAGCTGCAATTGCGAGAGGTCTTGAATAAGATCACTGGAACGGTGGGCTCGAGTTTGTACCAAAAGCGGATCGCATTATTGGGATTGGCGTTCAAAGAGGGCACGAATGACGTTCGGCATTCGCTGTCGATTCGGCTGTATCGGGCGTTGCGGGATCACGGTGCGTCTGTGATCGGGCACGACTTGCTTGCGGTTGATGAGGCCGTAGAGCTTGAGCCGGAGTTGGAGGCGTCAAAAAATCTCGATGAAGTTCTAGCGGAAGCCGAAGTGGTGGTAGCTTTGAATTCGGAGTCGGCCTATTCGGAGATTGATTGGTCTCAAGTTGCAAAGACTGAACCTGCTCCTTACGTAGTCGACACAAGAGGAATTCTCGACAGCCAATCACTCTCTTCAAGTGGATTGAAATATGACGTGCTGGGATCGGCGAGTTGAAGAACACAACTTCGGTAACTGTTGTTGGACTCGGGTACGTGGGTCTACCTCTGGCCCTTGCGTCCGCCGAAGAGTTGCCAACGATGGGCTTGGATATCGATCGCTCTCGTATTGAGGAACTTCTGGCCGGAGTTGACCGTAATCGTGAAGTTCCTGAGAGCATTATCAAATCGTCAGCCGTTTCATTCACGATCGATGATTCATGCGTTTCCAAACCTCGACCAGGCGAATAGGCTCAAGAAGCTGGAACAGGAGAACACACGGCTGAAGAGGACAGTTTCCCTGATGCTAGTCGGGCGTATCCGGCGATTTAATTGGTAGATGTGCCGCGCCGATTTTCTCTTCGGGATAAGCAACATATGTCGGCAACCGGCGCGACTGGTCATACAAAATCCCGAGATACTCGCCGATCACGCCCAGCACCACTAGCTGTACTGCGCCAATGAAAAAGACTGGTATCACTATTGATGCCCAACCAGGAACCGTTTCTCCATTGAGAGCAGCAACGAGCGAGAAAACGCCCAACCCAGTAGCAATTATCGCAACCAGTACTCCGAGATAAAGGCTCAATCGGAGAGGCAATCTCGATAGTCGAGTGAGTGAACGGACCGCAAGGCCCAATTTTTGACCGAACGAAAAGCTCGTCTCGCCACTACGGCGCCGATCCGCCTTAAATTTTATGACTTTAGTCTCGAAACTAAGCCATCCCAGATAGCCGCGTACGAACGGATCTCTATCGCCCATCTTTATCAACTGATCAACCGCCACCCGGTCTAACAATCGAAACTCCGCTGCGTTTGGCCGCACCGGGGTATATGAAATCCAGTTGATTATTTTGTAAAACGCCCCGTGCAATATCCGGGTCAGCGAACTGATCCCGTCGGTACTATGCCTGACCATCTGGACCACCAACGCACCATCGATCCAGTGCTCGATCATCTCGGCAATATAGCGGGGAGGATGCTGTAAATCTGCGTCAATCGTAATTACCGCATCGCCGGATGCCGCTCCGATACCAGCCATTATCGCTGCCTGGTGACCAAAGTTTCGAGTGAATACCAACAAACGTAGGTCGTCGCGATCTAGACCAATCGCTTTTATTGTTTTGACAGAATCGTCTGTTGATCCATCGTCTACGAAAACATACTCATATCGAACCCCGTCTGGCATCGAACTGTCGATGGCATCGAACAGTGGAGCGATATTGTCCTGCTCGTTAAATGTCGGTACTACGATCGAGACGAGTCTGTCAGTGTCTGTCCCAGACTTACGGTCGGTGCCGTCCTGTACTTGCATATCCCAATTATCCGTTCGAAACCAATGCGATTCCTGCCAGGATCAGCATTGCCCCGGCTATTTTCATTAGTGATGTTGATTCGCCCAAAATAAGGACTGCACCCACCAGAGTCCCTAACGTAGACAGACCAATTGCGATGGGATAGGCGGCCGACAGGGATTCTCTAGACAGGATCAGAATCCAGACAGCGAAACTTAACACGTACAGAGTTACCCCTGCCACCATGCTTGGTGTCATAGTTTCGATCAGTCTTCCGCCATGAAACGAATTGATTGCATCAGGCAATGCTCGCTTGATCAAAATCAAACCAGCCGTACTTGCAAACGCGTAAACAAGAAACTGAGTTACGAGAATAGCGGTTTTACTCATGAACGGAACCCTTAAATTTCATTCAGCCCGTATTGTCGAAACTTCAGCAAGAAATTCCTCAACATTTCTTTTTCTAGGATTCGTGGCCTCTATGTAGGTGTAGATACTGCCGTGAAGCAACGGAAAAGGGATACGTTTCACACGAACTACATCGAAATAGTGATTAATTATGCCTTCAATTTCCCGTGCATTGTTCTCATGCTCGTGCCTCATTAAGGTTGAGTAACTACCACCGGTTTTGAGTCGGTATCGCAATCCTGTAGTCGCTCTCCACGATAGTCCCCATCCCAGTCCTCCTTCACTCGGAATCCCGGCCTGGAAAATTGATCCAGTCCTAGAAAGAAGTCGCGCCGATTGTGCAACTACCCATGGAAGGTCGATTATATGTTCCAAAACAGCTGTCGAAAATATCCTAGCGTACTCGGTTTCATTTTCGATCTTGCCCAACGATTCAAACGAACTGTAGAGGTTGCGAATCCTCGGAAACTGGTCATTTTCTCTACAGAGCTGATCGAGAGGTTCAAGAGCGTCGTAAGGGAAATCATCACCTTCAAATTTCACGTGATTCAACCCGCCAGCGCCGAGTTCCAGCACCGGTGATTGGCCCAGACCCCGATCCACCTGAGTACCCCGCACAATAGCACGGTGCATCCATCCTTCCACTTTCGCTGCGAGCGCGAAAAACAGACCACTGCCAGTACGATTCTTCTCGTACTCGGCTGAGTAATGCCTTTTATTAACCTCGGACAGAGCCGGTCGGGTTCGAGGGTAGGATTCGTACAGCAATTGACTAAGCGACACTGCTTCTCCAAATCCGTTTACGCACACGTTGCTTTATCTGAAACCGATCGATCACAAGAGACCAGACCAACGCCGTAGCAAAAGCAAGCCCAAATATGAGTACCGGGTAGTACAAACTGGATCGAGGGTGAATAGCCGCGGCTTGTCCGAAATCGACGAGTACCGCCCCTGTTACCGCCGAAACAAGAAGGGCTACAGAGCCGTTCTCGGTTCGATGATAGGAAATGTAACCAAATGCCGTAATCACAATGAAAAAGGCAAAAAAGTAACCACTGTTTATGATCGATGCTGGTGAGAAGAACCCGATAAGCCGCGTTCGCAGGAAGGACATTTCAGATTTACCTGCCTCGTGGATTTTCCGGGCGTAAATCCCGACCATTTCCCTGGGGTAATCCCTCCAGAGACCTCGGTAATATGTCCACAGCGCTGCCTCGTAACGCTCGTAGGTCGTATTTGCCAAAGGGTCAACTCTTTCAGCCAGTTGCGGGCCAATCGCGTCACTCCAGCCAATACCTTCCCGTTTAGAGAGCGAATTCTCCGGTATCGATAAACCCAGCACGACAGGATGAAACACTGGGTGATGAGTTAACCCGGATTCAACATCGAGGTCGGAGAGCGGTCCGATGAATACGATCTGTATCGCATACATTCCAACTACGAATGCCGCCACCCCGGCCGCGGCTCTTCCCAGTACCCAGCGTTTATATACGGTTGTACCACGAAGCTGCATCACCGAACTCAACAAGACCACAATCCCAAGAACAACGATGTAGTGCACGACGTAAGAAAATCTCAGGTTAACTCCCACCGCAGCGATCACCCCTGCTCCAAAAGTTCCCAGAACAAGTACACGGTACGAAGTCGAGACGTGGGAGCGGACCAGTACCGCGATCATCAGTAGTAGTGGCGGCCACATGAACGTGCGCATAGATAAAAATTGGTCGACCGCTACCGTGGCATAAAGACCAACACACAGGATCCCAACTACGAGCGTTAAGAATGGATCCGATGTCAGATGCCAGATTGTGAACAGAAACACGGCGAAACAAAGGGCCATTAAGGCCGAAATGCTCCAAAAAATGCCCATAGCGCTCGCGTTGGGAGAGATGAATAGTACTCCCGACATCAGGTAAAAGAGCGCGCTGTCCTCGTTTTGGAAAGGCTCGAAATCCCCGCCGCAATACTCAGGGATTCCGCCACCATGAGAGATCGCAATGTCTCTGAGGCCAGTATCGAGCGGATTTGGCGAGTTATCGAAATTTGACCGTACTCCTGATTCGCGAAGCGCCGAAAACTCGCCACATTGCGTCCAGTTGACTGCCATTTCGATCGATCGGCTAGTGTGATAAAAGTCCGTGTCCACTTTTCTGTCTCCAATGGAAACAGAAAACAGTCCAAGCGAAACTACCGTAAGAATCGCGACAGCCAGCCACTCACGCACGCCCATCCAACGAACCGCCCTTCCAATAACAATCAAACGACAAAACTCCTAAAACACTCTTTAAGTTCGGCCTCAGCACTTGAATCGGTCGTTTGTGTTTCACCGAGACATTCAAGTACCGTCACACTATGCAGGAACTACTCGACCGTACATTCGGTAGTGGCGTCCGATCCATATAATATGCTCTTAGTATGGTAAGAGGAATTACATTACATAATTATCTGCTGTATCCAATCTCAAAATTCGATACCGAGTATCTCAGTGGTAGAGCAGCTGGACTGAGGTGATCATGCCTAGGCTTCAACTGGTCGCAAATCCGAGATAGCAAGTGGTAAAGTTATCGGTTGCAGGTCAAAATTCCAGTCGTTGCGAAATCATTTAATTTGAGTAGTATTCAGACATGAGCCGAATCCTTTTAGTCAATCCTCCCTTTTACCGTTTCCTGGGATCGCATTACAACGCCAACTCACTCGGCATTGCATACATCGCCTCGCATTTAAACGCGAACGGGCATGATGCGTGGGTGTATAACGCCGACTTTCAAAACCAAGACATTTATCCCAATCTCCCCGGGTTGTATTCTCAATATGATAACTACAAGCAGTATTTCACCAACGAGGATGCCGATATCTGGAACGAGGTTGTTGATCGGATCATCGAGTTTCGCCCAGACTGGGTTGGCTATACGTCATATACGGCGAACATTAGTACGATCGATATTATTTCTAGAAAGCTCAAACAGCGTTATCCGAATGTGAAACAGGTAATTGGCGGCGTGCACGCTACTCTGGATCCGAGAGTACTGGATGCCGTACCGGTGGTGGATTTTGCTGTCAAACGTGAGGGCGAATTCGCAATGCTCGATCTTGTTGAGGGCAAGGATCCTGGAAGTATTTCAGGGGTTCTGGCACGTTCAACCTTCAACATTTTGGCCAACGGGGACGCTGACGTAAATCTCGATATCGATAGTTTGAAATTCCCTGAGAGGGATAAGTTGTGGGGGCTGACCGCGGAAGAAATAGACACGGTCGACGTTTCGTATATTTGCACCATCCGCGGTTGCCCGTACCGATGTAATTACTGTGCTTCGCCATTTCACTGGAAGCGCGACAAAACTCAGTTCAGATCGCCGGATTCTGTCCTTTCAGAAATGAGATATCTAAAGGAAAACTACTGGGATACGAACAAAGAATTCGACTACAGTGCTTCCGCCAATGCTGATTCGAAGCAAACTCTGATAATCAAAGACAACACAATTGTGTATTTCGTCGATGATGTCTTTACCGTGCGAAAGCGACGTGCAAAGGAAATACTCCGGGGCATTACTGAGCAGGGACTGGGGATGCGCTGGAAATGCGAGGCACGGACAGATCATCTGGATGAAGAGATGGTAGAGCTGATGGCACAGGCCGGATGTGTGCGTGTAAAACTTGGATTTGAGTCTGGTAGTGACCGAATCCTGTCTCAAATCCAAAAGGATGAAACAAAGGATGATATGAGACGAGGGGCAAGGCTTCTCAAGGAAGCCGGAGTTCCGTTTACCGCTTATTTCATGGCTGGATTTCCCGGTGAAACAGATGAGGATCTACTGGAAACAATCAAGTTCGCTGAAGAGATTGATGCTGACTTCTATTCCCTCTCTGTTCTCTCTCCATACTACGGAACCAAGATGTATTTCGATCTGATGGCTCAGGGGCATGAACTGGATAAACAACCCTGGGAATATTTTTATCATCAGACAGGCACTCTCATGGTCAACGACACGATATCCAGAGATGTTTTGGATCAATATCTTTCATTGAACGAGCTGAATAAGGATAAA
>CAYTAO010000004.1:225-54861 GCA_964435915.1 uncultured Dehalococcoidales bacterium | reverse complement strand
ACCGATATCGGACGGCTCCTGGGGTCGACCCATCGGAATTACTTCCTTGAGAGCGCCCATAAACACATCGAACTTTTCTTTACCGACTACAGCCTCGTCGCCAAGCGCCTCACGCTCCTTCATCCAGTCCTGGTGGAACTGGGTCCAGATACGACCCGGAGCTACGGCGTTCACGTTAATGTTCTCGAGCGCGAACTCACGAGCAAGCGCCTGCGTATAAGCGATTACCGCCATCTTCGTTGTGGCGTAGTAGGCAGTCTGGTACTTGGCTGCTTTGGCGGCTACTGAAGATATGTTGATGATCTTGCCGTCCTGGCGCGCACGCATCTGCGGAAGAACAGCCTCGGTCACATCTGCTAGGCCCTTCACGTTTACCTGCCACGTGAAATCCCAGTCCACATCTCGGAATCCGGTTCCTGTCGAACCGGGTGCACCTGCGACACCGGCGTTGTTGACAAGAATGTCGATCTGGCCGGCTTCCGCGGTGATTTTCTCAACCGCAGCGATGACCGAATCTTTGTCGGTCACATTCATTCTGGCGGTGTAAGCCTTACGACCCATCGCCTCGACCTGTTTGGCGGCAGCGGCGGCGTTCTCTTCGCTCAGGTCGGCAATCGCAATATCAGCGCTCTGGCCCGCCAGCTTCAGTACGATGCCGAGGCCAATACCCTGCCCGCCGCCGGTCACCAACGCTACTTTTCCGCTCAAATCTGCAAACATTTTATAATTTCCTACTTTTCGTTCCGTAGTTCGATAAATTTCACCATTCAGGTGAGCGATTTGAAATATTCAGACACATAAATCTACCAATAATTGTTACTTCGTGATCACATAACATAATTAATGTTGCTGACTGAGCCGCGGTTGACAAGACGACCCTGATGAAACGACTCGCCGAAACAACTGGCTGTCCCGCGCTTGAACTCGATGCGCTTCTTTAGATGAATAGCGGGGCGGGAGAAGCAATCATTGAAGCTGAGCGGCCACGAAATAATTCACAGTATTACAGTCCAGCCAGCGTGGATCGACGAAGGAGTCTACCTCGGGTGGGCGCAAGAGCTTTGGCGAGAAGCCGACCTCGTTATTTATTTGCGGCGCAGCCTTCATGCCATACTATGGAGGGTGTTTTGTGACACCTGAAAGCAGAACTCAAACGAAACAATCGCCATACGGCTGGCTCAAACTGTTTCGCTTGATGAGAGTCATCATCAGGCAGAATCGCGCCACAGTGATCGGTGACAACGATGACGATCAGGATGAAATACTTACAGAAGCGAAGATTAGCGCCAATGCGAATCAGCAGCAGTACTATGCGTTCACAGCGACTCGTTCCAGGTCGCAAATCATCTGTATGAAATAAGAACCGACTAAATGCCCGTCATCGTCACGTCCAACACAGTCTTCGAACCGGTTCCGCTCTGGGCAAAGGTGCCTCATGGGATCTGGCTCCGAGAGGCCACTTCAGTGGCTGTGGACAGTGACGACAATGTATTTGTATTCAACAGAGGAAATAAGCCGATCCTCGTGTTTGATCCAGATGGCAACGTGATCAATATGTGGGGCAACGACAATCCGCCCGACGATGTACGAATCACCCACGACGCATACGGAAACGCATCGCAGTTCTGGGACACGTGGTTCAACCGACCCCATGCCATAACTATCGACCACGAAGGCAACATCTGGGTCGTCGACGACAACGCTCATCAGATTCACAAGATGACTAAGTCAGGCGACTACCTGATGACAATCGGCTCCGGGACCCCGGCTCCAAAACAGAGCGGCGATATGTTCCACCGACCAACTGATGTCGCCATTTCGAAGACAACGAATGAGATATTCATCTCTGACGGGTACGATAACTCGAGGATCCATCGATTGGACCCTAACGGCAAGTTGATCAAGTCGTGGGGGGCCATTGGCACTGATCCGGGCGAGTTCAATGTTCCGCACAATATTGCACTGATTGACGATGAAGAAGTGATCGTCTGCGACCGAGAGAACTACCGTGTGCAGGTCTTCACGCTCGATGGTGAGTTCCTTCGCCAGTGGCAGGCTCACAAGGCAGTTGCGGTCGAAGTAACGGGTACCGGCGATGACGTTCGGATTTACGTAGCCGAGCAGGGACCGACGAAAGGCTCACCGAATCGCGGTGAACCGAATCTCGGCAACCGGATTGGTGTGTACGACCGAGAAGGGCACCGGATAACAAGGTTTGGTTCAGAGCTGATGGGTGAGGAACCCGACCAGTTCCTCTGGCCGCACAGCATGGCGATCGACTCGAAAGGGGATGTGTACGTTGCCGAGGTGTCATACGTCGAATGGGGTATGATCCAGGAGCCGCGACAAGAAATGCCATCACTTAGAAAATGGGCTCGCACCCAGGGCTAGGTGGTAGTGGATGTCCCGACTCCTGCGGAGGGACATTCGGTGCTGTCAGGGAGCTCGGCAGATCCAAATTCGATCGACGCCAAAAGCTTCCCCCTGTACGGATTGCTCAGCTCGTTCAGTCAAATCTTTTACGCCGATTCCTTCGTTTCATCTGGACCTCACGTTCACGTGCCGACTCGAATGTTTCTAACGACTCGCAGTAGACGATATTGCCAGTTTTGTATCGTGAACTGAATTCTGCGCCCTTTTCTGGATCGCATCAAGATGATCCACAATATCAAAGTTATCACCATGAATTTGAAACATCTCGCCCATTTCTTCAGGCTCATGCTCTCCGCGGTGGAATACGGCTACTGTATGTCCCGCTTTCAGCGCCCTATCAACAACTTCCCGGCCGATGAACAGGGTGCAGCCAAACATTAGTAACTTCATGTCCCACTACCTAATTCCAGCAATTTAATCATGCTTCGTTGAGTCAATTCGACTGTCCCCTTGAGCTCCTCTGTTACTTGCAACCGTGTGGATATCCGACGCTATCGAATAGAAATCGATTGCCCGCCTCATGATCCTCCACCAGTGAGTACAATTCGTTGTCGCTGGGCGGGTTCATCCAGCTTTTTTTGAGTCGACCACACAAGCACCTAGGCCGAGCTATTTATGAGCAATGTAACGATCCGAGACATCAAGACAATCCTCACCGAGCCGGACCATATCCGCCTCGTGATCGTCAAGATCGAAACATCCGAGCCCGGCCTTCACGGAGTCGGTTGCGCAACATTCACTCAGCGACCAACGGCAGTTGCAGCAGCCATCGATGATTACCTGCGACCCTTCTTGATCGGTCGAAACGTCGCCGATATCGAGGACATCTGGCAGTCGTCGTACGTTTCTTCCTACTGGCGTAACGGGCCGGTACTCAACAACGCTCTCTCCGGTATCGATCAGGCACTCTGGGACATCAAGGGCAAGATGGCAGGAATGCCTGTCTACGACCTGCTCGGTGGTCGAGCACGTGAAGCGGCTCCCGTATACGTTCATACCTCTGGTCAATCGCACGAAGAAGTTGGCGACAAGGTTCAGGCATACGTTGAGCAGGGCTTTCACCACGTCCGAGTTCAGATGTCGACTCCCGGTTATGCCACCTACGGCAACACGGGCGCAGCTGTAGGCGGATTGGACACCGCGAACCAAAACACCCTTGAAGGTCCGATCGCAGTAACTTCATGGTTACGCGAATACGACAAGAACAAGCGTTACGCCCATCCCGGTGGAGTTTTCGAGCCAAAGCCATACATGCGATCGGCCTTAGGTCTATTTGAGTACATTCGTGGTCGCTTCGGATACGGTCTCGAGATTCTTCACGATGTTCACGAGCGTATTCCACCAATCCTCGGTGTGTGGTTCGCAAAAGAGGTAGAAAAGTACCAGCTGTTCTTCCTCGAAGACCTCTTCTCACCTGAAGACAACGCCTACTTCCGAATGGTGCGTGAACAGACCACAACGCCAATTGCCATGGGTGAACTGTGGAACAGCCCGCACGAGGTTATTCCAATGATCCAGAATCGCCTGATCGATTTCATCCGAATCCACATGTCGCAGATCGGTGGCATTACGCCTGCTAAAAAGCTCTCGGCAATGGGCGAGTTGTACAGCGTACGAACGGCGTGGCACGGTCCTGGCGACACTTCGCCGGTTGGCCACGCGGCGAACCTGATGTTGAACCTGAACAACTACAATTTTGGTATTCAGGAAGCGGCTATTCCGCCCGAACGCACTCGCGAGATGTTCCCGGGCACTCCGACCCTGAAGGACGGCATGATGTGGTCTAAAGGCGAGCCGGGTCTCGGTATCGATATTGATGAAGAAATGGCAGCTAAGTTCCCGTTCAAGGAACGTGAGTTTGGCGGAGCGTGGGACACCGTACGGCGAGCCGACGGCTCGATGGTCAAGCCCTAGGTAGCGTGCCACTTTTTCTCCGGCAAGTAAGGTATTAGCTGGATAGTCAACATCGCGCCGGGGACAAGTGAGTCCTCCCTCTCAAGGAGAGAGTTAACGGGTGCGTGTGACCGCTGATACTGGAATAACAAAAAGCGTCAACCGAACAAAGTTCGAACAAAACCCACTGCTCGAAACCTTTCCCATATCACCATAATCCGTACTGAAAAATTCCTGACCGCAGGCGACCCAACACGTCACTCTGGATTCGTTAAGCCCCAGACGAACCCGATGAATTATCCTGCCTAACCCTCGCTGATCTCGATCTTCTTCGTGATGTCGATGCTGGTGTAGATGCTGCGGTACACCGGGCAAGAGTCAGGGTGCAACTCGAATGCGCGCTCAATGGCATCTTGCTTCTCGGCGAGTAGCCCTGACTCCACGTTCAGTTGATAGGCGACGTGTATCCGCTTGATTACAAGCGTACCTCGCTCTTTTTCTAGCTCGCCAACTGTCTCTGAAATAAGAAAGCCGTCGCCAGCCGGAATCCCGCGGGCCTCAAGGGCACCGCCAAATGTTCCGGTCATTCACCCGGCAGTGGCCATGACCACATAGTCGAGAGTCGTCGTATATGGATCGACTTTGGTGTTATCGACTCCGTAGTGCTCCGCTACTTCCGAATGAACCCCGAGCATGACCGGACCGTCGTGCGACGGGACATACGCCCTACGAATCGGGCCTTTTACACGCTCAATCCGCACTTTCGAACGATACGCGACCAGGTTGTTTGTTTCCTGATTGTCTGGCAAACGAGCTTCTCCTATGAATTTCACGAATCAGCCTACAACAGCCAACTGTCAGGCTGAACCGTTTTCTTCCTCATGTTGAACTTGATTCACTATCACTCCGGGGGTTTAATTCAGGGTTATTGATGACTCGCTAGGTTGCGATTTTCGAGCGGTTCGGCCCACCCTCTAACTCCCTCCCATGAAGGGAGGGAGAATTACTCGGCCGCCACTGGCACTTACGGTCCTTTGGTTACCCATGCTTGCTTCCGGGGTTCGCCTATCGACTGCAGTAGTGCCGAGATGTAGCCGTAACAGAACGCAAAGGCGGTGCCCTGCGGATCATCGCCACTGATCCACGGCACGTGATCTGGCATCAGCATGTACTTGTACCCAACCTCCTGATAAACCTTGATGATCTCGGTGAAGTCGATGCTACCCTCGTCCGGGAACGACTCCATAAAGTCGAGTTTATGGCCTCGAATGTTTCGGAAGTGAACGTTGAAAATCTTCTCACGACTCCCAAACCATCGAATGACGTCGGCGATCTCTTCGTTGGGGTCATCGAGCATCTCGGTCACCGTGCCCTGGCAGAAGTTCAACCCATGGTATGGATTTTCGTGCATCATCACGAATTTTTTCATGCCGTCGACCGTTCCGAGCACGCGGGTTACTCCCATGTACCCGTCTGGTGTATAGGGATCGTGGGGGTGGCATGCCAATCGAACTTTTGCTGATTCAGCAGCCGGTACTACACGCTCGAGGAAGTAGTCAATGCGTTCCCAGTTTTCGTCTACACCAACAACTCCGGCGATAGTTGTTGGGTCATCATGGTTCATCTTTGACCATCGGAAAGTGGAATTAGACGAACCGCCTCTGCCCGCCTCACGTTCTGAGCGCGGGATGCCGATGATGTTCATGTTGTACTTAACTGAAGGAATCCCAACCTCACCGCACAAACGAATGATGTTCTGGATAACCTCGATTTCACGATCTCGTTCAGGACTTTTCCCAAGCATGATGTTCGGAGACTGGGACCGATCGAGAGTCGTCGACGAAAGCGGAATCTGCACCATATCTAGCGTGATGCCGTACGAGTCGAGCTTGTCTTTGTGGCGGGCCAAATCATCCTTCGTCCACGTACGAGCGTCATCTGGAGGATCGGAACAGACGTTGACGACTCCGAGCTGCGCCCACTGCTCAAAGTCCGAATCGTTTCGCGCCCCGACCTGGGTTCCAACGTACATTTCTCATATCTCCAGTAACTACCTGATAAGATCTGGCGGCAGATTAGCATCCAAAGAAGTCATCAGTGTCGTTTCACCAGCGAGAAAGTGCGGCGGATATTGCAGCGTTAATAGCCTCGACGTTGGCCCTTGCGAACTGCTCGACCGAACGAGCCGGGGTGCCTGTTATCCATTTGACCTCATTGGAAACCATTTCCGCAGTCCCCGAACGAATTTCCTCATAAATGTCGACAATATCACCCGCGCTGGCTGAATCCTCTATTTCTAGCTCGGCCCCGTAAGTGATTGGATCGGGGCTGACATAGGTGATCTTTCGACCCGCAACGCTGCCAAATGCATCGGCCACTCGAACCATCGAGATGTTCTCGGGTCCGGTGAGGAGCGCATGCCCATTGAGTGGTTTCCCGCCCGCCAGTAGTACCGCGCTAGTTTCACCGATGTCATAGGTATCTATCGCACCAATTTTGCCGTCGCCAATAGGAACTTCCATCGTAATGTTGCCGGACGAATCGGCCTTGAAGAGGTCGAGAAAGCCGTCCATGAAGTAGTTAGGGCGAACTGCTGAGTAACCAACCTCCATCTTCGCTAACGCCTGCTCAATATCGCTGTGAGCAACTGCCCAGTAGGAGCGTCGTTGATCTGCGTCACTCGAAGAGAGCTTTACGATGTGATCGACTCCCGCTTCGGCAGCTACTCGGGCCGCATCGACTTCCTGCCGCACTTGATCCTTGCCGTCGGCTACCACGAGGTACATTCCATCGCACCCTCTGGCTGCTTTGGCGATCGTTTCGGGATCATCGAAATCCCCAAGCGCCAGTTCGACAGCCATTCCGAGAGTTGCCATCTTGCCTCGTTCAAGGTCCCTGACAAGTCCCCGAACTCCAACTCCACGAGTCACCAGAGATTCGACTACGCGGCGACCCGTTTTTCCGGTTACTCCAGTAACAAGAATGGTCAAAATAATTCCCTAGTTCGTTGCACTCGAACGACGGATTGCATCGAGCCACCCGGCGTAAAGGCTCGATCGCTCCGACTCGCTGATCGATGGCTCGTAACGAGCTGAGGCCTGCCAGAGCGAGCTGATTTCGTTTTCAGATCGCCAAAGCCCGATACCACGCCCGGCCAAAAACGCTGCTCCCAGAGCTGTTGTTTCGGCAACACCAGCAACCTCGACGGGCCGATCGAGAATGTCGGCCTGAAACTGCATCACAAACGGATTATTACTTTGACCGCCATCAGCTCTCAACGGCTGATTCGAACGTGTTCGACCGCCCTCCATTGCGCCTACGACGTCTTTCACCTGATAGGCAGTCGACTCGAGGGCTGCGCGAACTATGTGGTGCTTTGAGGTACCGCGAGTCATGCCCGTGACCGAAGCGGTTGCGTGCGGCTGCCAGTGAGGTGCCCCCAATCCGACAAACGCAGGAACAAAGTAAACACCCGCGTTCGACCCGGCCAGCATTGCCATATCGAAGGTTTCTTCAGCGTTCGAGATGATCCCAAGCCCGTCGCGCAGCCACTGCACGGTCGCACCAGTAACGAACACTGAGCCTTCGATCGCATAAAGTTTTTTCGATCCCATCTGGAATCCCAGTGTCGCCAACAGTCCTGAGTCTCCCGGGCCGGATTGCTGAATCGGCGGCGTTGCGCCCCGGTTGGCCAGTACAAACGCTCCCGTTCCGTAGGTGCACTTGATCTGGCCATTTTTGAAGCAGGCCTGGCCGTACAGCGCTGCATGTTGATCACCGGCCATCGCTGTGATCGGGATTTCGACACCGAATATCGACTTATCGGTGACCCCGAAGTCGTCCGCTGATCCACGAACCTCTGGAAGCATGATTTCTGGAACGTCGAACAGGTTCAGCATCTCTGGATCCCATTCCAGATCGTGGAGATTCAGAAGCATCGTTCGAGAGGCATTCGTGGCATCAGTCGCATGCACTGCACCGTTTGTGAGATGCCAGAGCAGCCATGTATCGACCGTTCCGAAGCATAGTTCACCGGCTTCAGCGCGCTGCTGGCTGTTCGGAATTGTTGCCAGCAGCCACATCAGCTTCGTTGCACTGAAATAGGGATCAACTACCAGACCGGTGATCTGACGAATATCCTGAACATGGCTTCCACGGCCAATGTCGGCACAAATTTCGGCCGTTCGCCTGTCCTGCCAAACGATTGCGTTGGCAACGGGTCGACCGGTCGAACGTTCCCAGACGATGACGGTTTCGCGCTGATTGGTTATCCCAATTGCTGCGATATCGTTTGGTGCAAGCTGTGCGCGTGCTATGGCCTGTTTCGCAACACTTACGGCTGCTTCAACAATTTCTATTGGGTCATGTTCAACCCAGCCGGGCTGTGGAAAATGCTGTGAAAGCTCGACCTGAGCAGTTCCTAAAGGCGTAGCTATCGAGTCGAAAACTATCGCCCGAGTTGAGGTTGTTCCCTGATCGATTGCGAGTATGTGTTCTGGCATGTTCGGAACACTCTACAGACTCCATAGGCTCACCGTGGCGTGAACTGACGGCTCACGCGATCCGAACTTTTTGGGTCATGACGATATGGGGAATTACTGATGTGCCATGGATGCATAAATTTCATGCTCAATAGATGGTCAAAACAAAAGGCGTGACTCTTGTAGCGCTCACAACACAACTTACAAGATTTGTAGCTTCATGCTCTTCTGCAAAGGCGCCTACAACAGCGGATCTTTAATACGAGAGCCTCGCATGAGCGAAAAGCGTCCCTACCCACAGATCCCAGGCGCTACTTACCCGTCGAGAATTCCGTTCAGTTCTTCCATCTCATCTGCTGTCAATTCCCAGTCGGCAGCTGCAGCGTTCTGGCGAATCTGATCAGGAGTGCTCGCACCGGCGATCACAGAACTAACGGCCGACGTTCCCAGAAGCCACGCGAACGCCAACTCAACCATCGTGTGTCCTCGCTTTTCGACGAACACTTCGAGTTGATCGAGAATGTCGAAGTTGGCATCTGAAAGTCGCCTTTCCTGTGCAGCAGGAGTGAGCGCCAGTCGAGTGTTCTCCCCGACAGCTTCGTTGCGGCGGTACTTTCCGGTCAGGAACCCGTGTGCAAGTGGGAAGTAAGGCAGTGTGCCAAGTCCGTATTTCTCGGAGACAGGCAGCACGGCTCGCTCAACACCACGTTCGAGCATCGAGTACTCGGGCTGTGAGGAGATAAACGGTGTATAGCCATGATGTCTTGCGGTCCACTGTGCATCGGCGATCCGCCAGGGATCGAAGTTTGAAAGCCCGATGTATCGCACCTTGCCGTCTCGAACCATGTCATCGAGCGCTCTGAGCGTCTCTTCGATCGGCGTCTCGGGATCCTGCATGTGTATCTGGTAAAGATCAACATGATCGGTCTGAAGACGTCGTAGCGATCCTTCAAGGGCATCGACAATATGCTTACGAGACCCGCCTTTGCCATGGGGGCCGTCTTCCCAGAGCAGGCCGAACTTCGTTGCGATCAGGGCTTCATCCCGTCGGTCCACCAGCGAACGACCTATGATCTCTTCTGAGTTGCCGTGCGAGTAGATGTTCGCGGTGTCGATGAGGTTAACACCTTCATCGAGAGCAGTGAAGATCACTTCGCGCGCCTCCTTGAACTCCATACGACCGCCGAAGTTGTTGGTACCAAGACCAATAACGCTAACTTCAAGTCCGGAGTTACCAAGGTATCGATATTTCATGTTTTAACTCACAAGTTCGGGATTTTCGTACAAGGTGCATAATCGCGCTTCATGAACTCGGGAAATTATAGTTGGGGTTTTGGGATTTGGGTTACTGCTCTGTCAATGCGAAGAAGCCACAGGCTGACGCGGCAATCGATGGTCAACTCGCGGTAGATGTGCGAATCGGGTAACGTCATGATGGCAAGATATGTGCTGGAAAAATCGCAACGCAGGATACCCTGGCCGGTGAGTACCACGTCGTAAAACTCCTCACAATGATAAACATCGCCCTCCAACAGACATGACTCTGGAACAACTTGTCATAGGACTCATTCGTATCGCAGGGTCACTGCCGGTGCTGCGATGGGCGTTTGCGGGTGCTCTGATTGCAATTGTGGTCGATTTTTCCGACCTGTTCTTCATGGGCGTACTCGATTTGGGTGGTTTACGTAACTACCAGATCTTCGATAAGTGGCTCGACCACGTCTACATGCTCACGTTCATGTGGGTGGCAAATAGATGGGTGGGCCCAGAACGAACAATCGCAATCGGCCTATTTGCATTCAGGATGATCGGTTTCGTGGCATTCGAGTTAACGCAGGTAAGACCGGTGCTTCTCGTGTTCCCAAACGTGTTCGAGTTCTGGTTTGTTTTCGTCGCTATCAGGCTTAACTACTGGCCGAACTACGAGATGACTCGACAACGCCTCGTCAAATGGTTGTTAATCGTGCTCGTACTGAAGCTCGGCCAGGAGTGGGTACTTCATGGTGGCCAGTACCTCGACAGCTCCACCTTATTCGAAGCGGTCGAGTCGGTCTGGGATTTCGTGACTTTATGGAGTTGCCCGTCCGCTTGTCACCAAACCTGAGCGTCTCCTTCTCTTCGAGGATCTGATGCAGCAAACAGGGTGCCGTTTTCAAGATCGACCTGAATTGCGCCTACGCTTCCAGCACCGCCCCAGCTACCCGTCAGTTCAACCGGGTGTCCACGCCTCGCAAGACCCTCGATCACCGCTTCGCCTGCCCGGTCTTCGATCCAGAGTGAGCTTTCATCCCGCATGGTTACGAATGAGTTGGTACCCAGCTGGTTGTGCGTCCAACGAGGACCGTCTATCGCCTCAGCCACGTTCAGACCATAGTCGAAAACACTGGTAACAATTTGCAGGTTGGTCTGCACCTGCGTGTCGCCACCCGGCGTTCCGTAGACCATCTCCAGATTGCCTCCCTGATCAACCGGCGCGGAAAAAACCATCACAGGATTCATCGTGTGACGCACCCGCTGGCCGGGGTTCAGGAAGTCTATGTGTCCAGGGTCAAGGTGCCAGTAGGTCATACGATTGTTCAGGATGATGCCGGTCGACCCGGCGATCACCTGCGATCCATACGCCGCTTGGATGCTCTGTAGCTCTCCTACAGAGTTCCCCCAGCGATCGACAACACAGAAATGCGTAGTGTCGGGTCCAGCATTGTGGAGTCGACCGCCTATACGATGTTTCTTCGATGATTCGGGAGATCGATCCATATACGCCCACGGATCGCCTTCATCGACGAATTCTGCAGCCCTCTCAACATCAATGAGTTTCGCTCGCTCCATCATGTACTCGGGATCGAGCAGTCCTTCGATCGGCACATCGACGTAGTTGGGATCTGCCATGTACGCCTCGCGGTCCGCAAATGCCAGCTTTTTGGCTTCTATCATTAGGTGTGCGGATTCTGCCGTCATATACCCGTACTCATCGATGTCAAACTGTTCGAACATCCCCAGTTCTTGCAGCAACACGTGGCCGCTCGAGTTAGGGGGCGCTTCGTACACCGTTCGCCCACGATAGTTGACCGAAATTCCCTCCTGCCACTCGACTGTGTGGCGTTTAAGGTCCTCGTACGTAAGCAGCCCATCGCTTTCTTCCGAAAACCGGGCGATCTCGCGAGCAATATCACCTTCATAAAAGGCATCTCTACCCTGATCGGCAATAAGTTTGAAAGAACGTGCAAGATCGGGGTTTCTGCGAATCTCGCCGGGTTTTAGCCACTCCCCGTTAGGGGCGAATACAGGCCCCGAGGTCGCTGAGCTTCGGAGCACTGGATTATTCGCGCTCTGGCTTGACTGGAAAGCTGAGACGGGAACACCTTCTTCGCACAGCTCAATCGCCGGTTCCAAGCACTGCGCAAGCGGCAACTCGCCGTACTTGTCGTGTGCGGCAAGCAGTGCATCGAGAATGCCCGGTACTGAAGTGCCAAGAATCCCGGTGACGGGTATGCCTCCCGAGTACCTGTCGGCTGTTGCCGCCATAGGAGCTGCACCGGTTCCATTCACCACATCAATTTTTTTACTTCCTGCCATGTGGATCATCACGAACCCATCTCCTGCAATCGACGAACCCTGTGGCTCGGCAGGGCCAAGTGCAAATGCAACTGCAATCGCGGCGTCTACAGCGTTACCCCCCTGATGAAGTATCCGCATTCCCGCCTGCGTCGACATCGTGTGATTGGAGACCACCGCGCCCTTGGTGCCGATCTTGGGTGGTCGGTAGGCCTCGCCAATCAAGCCGTGCGGTGAATGAGTGCTTTCCATAAGTTTTAGCCGTTCCCAGATGCGTCCAATGCGGTGTTGAAAGTTCGTGTAGAAAATCTAAATTCCGGGAAGTTTAGCAGCGACCTGCCTATTCCCTGATCTGACACTCAAGAAGTGGCAGGTTGAGGGTAGTTGACGAATTGTTGATTCCGAGAGTCAATAAAAACTCAAGGTGAGTGTGCATGCTGAGAGAGAACGATGGGTTCCAAGAAGTTATCGTTCCATCGGAGGGGTCTAGGAGAGCTATGGTTTCGATTTTTATGATTGCCGAAAAGGCGATTTCTAATCAATTAGCTCTGGTATTTCGACTTTTTCTACGCCAGCAGGAAAGTAGCCCTGCAGGCGTTCGTACTCTTCGCGCAGGTCTTCTCGCGGCTCCCAGTCACGTCCATATCGAACACCAGCCACACCGGCTTGCAGCATCTCTTTTGTGCAGCCAAAGCAGGGTCGCCATGTCGTGTAGAGAACCGATCCTTCAACAGCAATACCGAATCGTGCTGCAGAAAGAAGTGCGTTTTGTTCGGCGTGAACACAGATGCACAGGTCGTAACCGGTGCCGGAAGGATAGTCATCACGACTCGAACAGCGTCCACAGCCGCCTTCGTCGCAGTTCGGAGTGTTGTGCGGGGTGCCGTTGTAGCCGGTCGAAACGATGTGCCCGTCCCGTGCCAGCACGGCTCCAATATGGCTGCCAAGACAGTTGGCCCGTGCTCGAACACCAACAGCAATCGCCATCATGTACTCGTCCATGTCCGGTCGTTTTGAACTCGTCTGGGGCAACGGTGCGTAAGTCCTCATAGAAATTCCGGGTGGAGAGATAAACGGCCTGCCCGCCGCGCTAGACGCAGTTGACCCGCTTCTCCGCTGCTATCCTAGCTTGCGATTGAGCATTACGCTCCAAATTCGGGTTCTAATTTACCAACCGAATCACAACGCCTGTGACCTGTTTTGTACTGCAATATTCGATGACATCTACTTCATTCAACTACGATCCCGCTTCTGAGTCACTGCCCGATTCTCTCGGACGATTCGGTCCATACGGCGGCAAATTCGTACCCGAAACCCTTATGGCCGCTCTCACGGAGCTGGAGAATGCCTTCGACGAGGCGCGACAAGATGATTCGTTCTGGGAAGAGTACGAAGACCTACTAACCCACTACGTCGGGCGTCCTTCGGCGATGTACCACGCTAAAAATCTCAGCGAAAAACTCGGCGGGCCACAGATCTACATCAAGCGAGAAGACCTGAACCACACTGGCGCTCACAAGATCAATAACGCAATAGGTCAGGCTCTACTGGCAAAGCGACTCGGCAAGAAGCGAATCATCGCCGAAACGGGTGCTGGCATGCACGGCGTTGCCACGGCTACTGTCTGTGCACAGATGGGACTCGAGTGCATCGTCTACATGGGTGACACAGACATTGCTCGCCAGGCGCCCAACGTCTACCGAATGAAGGAACTCGGGGCAAAAGTCGAGCCAGTTTCATCGGGTAGTCGCACGCTCAAAGATGCCACGAATGAAGCGATCCGTGACTGGGTGTCGAACGTGGAGACAACTCACTACATCATCGGTAGTGTTGTGGGCCCTCACCCGTACCCAAAGCTGGTTCGGGATTTTCAGGCGGTTATCGGGGCAGAAGCCCGCGCACAGGTCATTCAGATGACGGGCAGGCTTCCCGACTACGTAGTTGCATGCGTTGGCGGTGGATCGAACGCTATGGGTATCTTCTCAGGATTTATTAAAAACACCGAAGTTGGGCTTATTGGCGTCGAGGCGTCAGGTGAAGGTCTCGAAAAACGCCATGCAGCAACGATGACCAAAGGTCGTCCCGGCGTGCTGCACGGCTCGATGAGTTACCTCCTGCAAGATGAGCACGGACAGATAACAGAGGCCCACAGCATCTCGGCCGGCCTGGACTACCCGGGTGTCGGACCGGAACACAGCTATTTGAAGGACACCGAACGCGCGACGTACGTTTCGGCAACCGATGACGACGCGCTGGCAGGGGTCAGGTTATTGAGCCGGTCCGAGGGCATCATTCCCGCGCTGGAACCTGCACACGCCATTGGGTACATGATGAAGTGGGTTCCCACCTTGCCTAAAGACCAGATTGTGTTGCTGCTACTCAGCGGCCGAGGGGACAAAGACCTCGAGACTGTCGCAAAAGCTTCGGGTGTTGATCTTTAAGGGCAACACACCCACGTCCCGACCTGCTTTAAGTACTCGAGCTGGCTTGAATGCCTAAGGGAGTTTGTCCTGAACAGAGATAAGGTAATTCGATCCGCTCGTCGACCAGTTCTTGTCATTCCTCCTAAGGCAACCTGACGCTATAAACAGGACCGAACGAAACGCCCGGTGGGCACAATAAATCACCGAGCGTTTATGTTTTTGGCGTAGAACGACCCGCACAGAAGGCCGATCAACGATAACATCTGCGCGTTCTGCAGGCTCTAATTCAATCAGAGGTACTCGTCGCAGCATGTCAGCAAATCAAATTCCTATGGCAGGCCCGTTGCAGGGAATTAGAGTTCTTGAATTCGGCAGTTTCGTTGCCGGGCCGTGGGGCGGGCAACTGCTTGCCGACATGGGTGCCGACGTGATAAAGATCGAGCCACCAACCGGCGATCCCTGGAGACACGCTACCTCGTTCATGCCAAACGAAAGCAGGGTATTCATACCGCTCAACCGCGGTGTACGAAGCATCTGCCTCGACTTGAAACAGGATTCTGCACGGGACGCACTTCGGAAGCTTATCGAGTCGGCAGACGGAATCATCTCAAACAACCGCCGGGACACGTCCATCAAGCTGGGTATCGACTACGAAACCGTCTCGAAGATCAACCCAAAACTCGTGTACGTCGACATCACCGCATACGGACCCGCCGGGCACATGGCCGATATGCCAGGATTCGATTTGATTGTTCAGGGCTACACTGGGGCAGTTGCGAGTGAAGGAAAGATCACGAAAGGCGGACAGCCAGAGGTCGTGTGGTCGTCGTCTTACATCGACTTTTCTACCGGTTACGCAGCAGCGAACGGGATTCTCGCTGGAATTGTCGGGCGTGGCAAGACCGGAAAAGGCCAGCTCGGGGCAACGAGCATCCTCTCGAACGCCATCGCAATGCAGACGCTCAGAGTCGCCGATATCGAAGGGCTGCCTGCACCAGCAAGGAAGTGGTACGAGGATGTCTATCCGGGCCTTGTCGAGCAGGGCGTAGGCTACGAGGATATTCAGGACAGCTACCAGTCGTCGATCAGACCGGCTATCTATCACTGCTACTATCGGTCGTACAAGACCCTCGACGGCGGATTGACGCTCGGCACGCTTGCAGTTCATGCAAGGGCACGCCTGCTCGATGTATTTGAACTGAAGGATCCGAGGGTCACAGATCCAGACTACGATCACACAACGCCTCAGGCTGAGAAGCTGGGTTACCAGCTGGTTGAAGACTTCGAACGCATATTTGCAAGTAACACGACTGCCCACTGGTACAACAAACTCAGGAGCCACGACATTCCGTGCGAGCCGATACGGTTCGTCGAAGAGATGGTCGACGATGAACAGGTGCTGGCAAACGATTACGTGATCGAGTTGAAGCATCACACGGGTCACAAAATCAGAACGTCAGGCCCTATTCTGCAATTCAGTGACGGTATGCCAGAGATGGTGTCGTCTCCGGCCCTTGGTCAGGACACAGACAGAATTTTGAGCGATGTCGGCTACTCGCCTGATGAGATCTCCAGTCTCCGCAAAAATGGTTCGGTGAATTAACGATAAGTGTTGAGTCTTCGGCGAACCCGGGAGGATCTCTCGTGCTTGGAACGGCAGGTGTTATTCGTGCCTGAGACGGTGTTGCGCGGAACTCCGGAGCACATGAGGGGCTCGAGTTCGACGATGTATTTCCAATAACCACAGACGGCGTAAAGCTGCACGGCTGGCACATACTCGGCCTCTTACCGGATGCCATGTGCTGATATTTCACGGCAACGGTGAGAATATCAATCTTCAGCTGGATCAGTATCAGGAAATTCACCGGAGATATGGTGCGCCGATAGTGGTAATCGACTAGTGAGGATACGGCCGAAACGAAGGCATCCCTTCAGAACGTGGTTTTATGCCGATGCTTTGACTGCATACAACTTTGCAACAGACCTGCACACCGGCAAGAAAATCATTTCATTTGGACAATCAATGGACGGAGCGGTGGCAGCCCAGCTAGCCTCAATAACGCAACCTGCGACGCTAAATTTCGAAGCGGCTATCTCGTCGGTTCCAGATGTGATGCTTGAACGTGCAGGCTGGACTCGATTTGTACCGGTGCACTTCATCATGCAATCAAGGTTCAATTCGAAAAAATACATAGCAAACCTACCTGTGCCAACCCTCGTGATTCAGGGCGATTCCGGCAGAACCGTTTCGACTGCAAACGCAGAACGCTTATACGGGGCCGCTTCAGATCCAAAGCAACTCGAGATCATTCCCCGTAGCGCCACGACGGTCTTGATCTGGTCGATACGGAACGCTACCAACTAGTGCTCACCGAATTCCTACGAAAGTACGACGCGCTATGAGCTCTGTTCTAGGAGTCCGGACTGTCGATCAGCTGATGGCAAAAACGATTTTCCTATAACACCTGATTCGTAGATCGGGCGTTCGGGTCGTTTCTGGTTCATCGACGGGGTAGGCCCGAACGGTCTGAACTCATCGAGAACTGCGATAGTTACAGGCTCGAGCCTTATTCCGTCTTCACGATGTTGTGCCAGATTATCGAGGGCAGCATCGGACAGTCCTGAATCTGGTCGACGCTCTACTGGGAATTTCCTCAAGCAGTCGCGTTCAGAAACGAGCGCCGGACGCGGAGTCGCACCATTGCAAGTATGAGCCCACGGGCACATGTAGGCGATGCACAAGGTCGTTTCGCCAACTGCAGGCGCACCGGCTGTCGACAGCCCGATTCGTGCGAGTGCCTCGCGCTGAACCCGGCGCAGCTTGCGTCTTCGTCTATCTATCCAGCTTCTTGGAAGTCCAGCCATCGGGTATTTTATGAAACTCGTTTTCGCTAGGTTTTACGTGTAGATCGTTACACATCCCAGCGCCGAACGTTTTACGAACTGGCAGAGCACTTGGATTCTGCACAGGAATAATCTACACGGGAACGTGTGCTGGAGTCGCCGAATTCAGCCGCCGGATTGAATGTTTTGTCATTGCGAGGAGGGACGACAGACTAGGTTCACCCCAACACTCAAACCACAGCCAGCAACCATTGACTACACTTTGCATCTGATTCTTCAAACCGTTCCCAACTTACTTATTTGCTCAGGATCTAATAATTGCCAACACCAGAACCTATCGACGTACCACGAGCATCACTCGAAGCCATCTTCGCTCATGCGCGAGAGAGCTACCCTGACGAGTGTTGCGGCTGGATAACCGGCGATAAGGATTCGAACACCGCCAGTGGCGTGCGAAGAGCAGTAAATGCGTATGAGCCTGAGGCACACCCGACGGCCAAAGATCGAAGCTCCCAGACGGCCTTCGTAATCTCAGATTCCGATCTGCTCGATCTGGCACGTACGCTCGACGATGACGTTCGGCCACTGATTATTTATCACTCACACCCTAACGGCCGAGCGTATTTCTCAGAAACCGATCGCAGCAACGCCGCTTATCCCTGGGGTGATGGCCCCGCATACCCGGATCAGCAGATCGTGGTCGGCATTGACGAGGACCGCGTTGTAGAGGCACGATTGTTCGCGTGGGACGACGATGCCGAAGACTTCATCGAGATTGCCGAGTTCTATGGTCAGGACATCTAGCGCGATCTAGCGTTCGGTAACCGAACCGCCGTTGATGTTGACCGACTGACCGGTGATATATCCAGCTCGTGGGCTGCACAGAAAACCGATCAACTCACCGACTTCGTCATCAGTTCCAGCTCGGCTGATCGGAATGCTCTGCAATCGCCCCTGCCAGACATCGCCTCGTCCCACCGGGTCGAGCCTTGAAGTTTCAGTGGTACCGGGGCACACGCTATTCGCTGTGATGTTGTGCTGCCCCACCTCTTTTGCGAGCGCCTGAGTGAAGCCGTCGATAGCAAAGTTGGCCGCATTGTACGCACTCGTGTTCGCACGGCCGCTCTTGCCCATAGTCGATGACAGGTTAATGATACGGCCACCTTCACCCTGCTCGATCATTTGCTTCACGGCTGCCCGGCATGCATAAAAAGTGCCAAGCACTTTCACATCTATGACGGTTTTGAACACATCCGCGTCCATATCGACAACCGCCACACGGTCGGAGCCGTATGGTGCTGCGGCATTATTCACAATGATGTCGACTCGTCCAAACTCAGCCACCGTAGCATCGATCATCTTCTGCACATCATCTTGATCGGCAATGTTGGAAACAAGTGGAAGGGCACGAACGCCGTACGACTCGACCTGCCCGGCCGTCGACTGAATATCGCTCCAGCCGGCGTCTTTTTCGTCATCGGGGAAGGTATCGGGGTTTCTTCCGGTACCTGTAACAACAACGTGCGCTCCCATTCGAGCCAGAACGACTGCCGAAGCCCGTCCGATACCGCGCATACGCCCCGCACCAGTAACGATCGCTACTTTGCCTTCTAGTTCCGTTCCGGTCTGTTGGGTCATCTGGATGCCTTCGAAATTTGTTTGTGCCATGTATGTAACTGACCAGCACATTCTGCACGATATACATCCCAAATGTGCGGCTAAGTATTTTCCAGAGATTGTAGTACCAGACTACTGGCTAGCGTTCTGGGCGTTCAACTAGTGTCGCATCGAGGTTTACAAGGAACTGCAAATCTCGGACGACGGTGATCGTTATCTCGCTTCCGCTAGACGCATCTCGAAGGAAATCCGTGATGTCCTGACCGCGCTTGACCTCCGTTTCATCGAGCTGAACGATGATGTCATCGAGTTCAATTCCCGCTCTCGCTGCTGGTGATCCCGGCTCGATAACCGTCACACCAAACCCCTCATTGACAGGTAGGCGCAGTGCCCGTGCTAGCGCGCGGGTTACATCGACACCACCAACCCCCAAGAACCCCGGTGGCGGCAGCCGACCCTGCGCAATCAGGATATAAGCTGCCGACTTTGCAGCGTTAATGTTGATCGCAAAACCAATTCGGTCGCCAATGTTGATCTTGGCAGTGTTGATACCAACCACCTCACCAAACATGTTGACGAGTGGCCCACCCGAGTTGCCCTCGTTGATTGCAGCGTCTGTTTGAACAAGTCCTGTAAGGTCGCCGCCGGCTTCCCCAACTATGGTTCGGTCGAGAGCACTCACCACGCCTTTGCTCACCGTCGGTCCACCCCGTAGGCCAAGAGCGTGTCCGATCGCCACTACGTCTTCACCGATCCTGAGCGCATCAGAATCTCCAAATACCGCCGGGTGTAATCCGCTTTTTTCTTCAACCCGGATAATGGCCAGATCCAGTTGTGGATCTCGCCTAAACAGCTCACCTTCGCTGATAGTGCCGTCTTCGAACGCCACGGTGATGCTCTGGGCTCCTTCCACCACGTGCCAGTTCGTCAGAATCAAACCGTCCTCATCAAGGATTACACCCGTTCCGACTCCCTGCCCGCGCCTCAAATTTACGGCTATCTGAACAATCGACGGCGTTAGCAACTGGACCAGTTCAGGAGTTGATAACTGAGGTGAGTCAAAACTACGTGAAACCGTAGGTGGTGGAACGAAAGCCGATGCTGTAGATGCCTCGTCTGAATCAGCTTCGGTGTTGTCGTTTTCTGTCGAGACAGTTGTACACGAGGTGAAAATCAGTGCAATAAGAATCGCAAGGACTGCAACTTTCGAAAGTACAGGAACGTATCTAGTGATCAATGTCTGCTCATATCCGGGTCGAAAAACCAAATTCCACCGATTCAGCGTATCAAGTCAAGTTACTAGAATGCTTTTGGATGTTCGATGCGTCATGGCGATGAAACACTGCTACTGAATTCGAATACGGACTGGAATAAGCACCGGACTGGCCAGATAAACCAATATCCAGTGGAAGTAGTTACGAGCGGCTTTTTATTGCCAATACTGACAGCTATTACTATGCCCCATCTCGGTACAATTGCGGGATATTTACGACTTCTCTGATCGACGCACGTAATTCTGCGCGGATTATTAAAATGCAGATTGTGCGAATGGCCCGGATCAACTCATTCGCTCCTTACACATGATTGGCAACTCATTCCAACTCATCGTCAAGCGAACACTCGCTCATTGGCGACTGCTATCGGCAGTTGTGGTAGGTGTTGTTCTCGCGGCCACCATCATGGCCAGCTCGGTCATATTCTTCGACGCTCTCCGTGACGTTGCGTTGCAGCGGGCCCTCTCAACCCACGAACCATCCGCCATCGATGTGATTGTGGAAGTGGGACAGGTTCCTACAAACCCGGAAACCCACGACATCATGATCGACGCGATGAACAGTTCACTCGTCGGTCGATTCAGCTCGTTCCTCGACCAACAAGAGTTCTCGATAAAAACGTGGACTTTCTTCGTCGATCTGCCTCCGGAAAGAGTTATGCCCGATGAATGTAGCTGCCAAACTGCAATTAGAATAATTCCCGACTCGGATGACGGATTAGTCGAATGTAACTGTCGCCGAGTAGCCATGATGACAATGCCGGACGTCGAAAACCGCGTAGACGTTACCTCCGGCAACATGCCTCAAGCCGTTGTATACAACGGACACAGCGATACTTTCCAGATCGAAGGCCTGCTCGATGCGGGGTCAGCTGAATTACTCGAACTCAGTGTCGGCGATATCTATCCTGCCCGTCCGCACTGGGAAGACGAACACAACCACGTGGACGTACTCGTAACCGGGTTATATGAGCGTGTTGATCCCGAATCTCCACACTGGCGAGTTCAGAACGAGGCGTTTGGTTCCCGTACTGACACTCTCCAATTTGCCAGATTCGTCGTGCCGCGGGAAACGATTCTCAGCGGTTTAGGCCCCTACCTCCCGAATATGGGAACCGACTACGCATGGTGGTTGGACGTCGACCCTGAAAGGATCAAGGCTTCTGAGACAGCGTCGATTCTGAGGACTATCGCCTCAACAGAGCGAGAACTTAAGGCGAAAGTCGACGGTTTCTTCCTCAGGTCAGATCTACCTCAGGTACTGAGTGAGTTTGAGACTGATCTGTTCTTCAATCGGTTGCCGATGTTTATCGTATTGATACTCATCGTTCTCGTCGTGCTCTACTACGTCGTTACTCTGGCATCGCTTCTAGTAGATGCACAGCGAAGCGAAGTTGGACTTCTGCGAACGCGAGGTGCGACTTCGAGTCAGATTCTGGCTGTGTTCATCATCGAAGCAGGGCTACTGGCTGCGATTGCAGCTGTTTCGGGACCATTCCTGGCCCTAGCCGGAGTCGGACTTATTGGCATCCTGCCGATATACAACGAGCTAAACGGTGGAGATCCACTTCCAGTACGACTCACGCTCGATGCGTTCCGCATGGCCTTATTCGGTGGCTTGCTGGGATTGATCGCGCTGTTCATACCTGCGTTCAGGGCTACACGACTAGCCTTGCTGGCCAGCAGGGTCACACGGGTCAGACCTGCCAGGTTGGCCTTAGTACAGCGCTACTACCTCGATCTGGGCTTCCTAAGCCTAGTTATGTTCCTTTTCTGGCAGCTAACCAAGCAGGGATCGTTCGTGGCCGTAAGCCTATTCGGTGAAACCTCCGTTAACCAGCTGATTCTCGGTGTTCCAGCGATATTCCTTGTCGCAGCAAGCCTTGTCCTGCTACGCATATTCCCGGTCGGAATGGACCTGACAAGCAGGATATTGTCCAAACGACCAATGTCATCGATTACGCCTCCAGCCCTAATCCTCGGTATCTGGCAGATGGCTCGAAACCCTGCCCACCATTCACGAGTATCTCTGCTGTTGATACTCACAGCAGCGCTCGGAGTATTCGCAGCCAGCTTTGGTGCGACTCTCGAACAGAGCGCCATAGACCAGGCCTTCTACAGGACTGGAGCCGATTTGAAACTCACATCCGTGAACTACCGCCCGGGCGGAATTTCTATTTCTGTCATCGACGCTATAACGGCACTCGACGAGGTCGAAGCCGCATCACCGATTTATCGGGAGCAGACAAGAGTTACGGCAAGTACTATCTACGATCGAGTCGAACTACTCGGAGTCGATCTCGATACTATCGACGAGGTTGGTTGGTTCCGAGATGACTTCGACCTTTCATCATTCGACGAGAAGATTTCACTTCTCGATATAGGCCCCGCCACAGGCATCGAGCTGCCAGCTGAGTCCAGATGGATAACAGCGAACATTCGTCCGTTGGTCAGGCAGCCAGCAACATTCCTCGTTGCCAGACTTTCGGACGCGAATGATCACTTTTTCTCTGTACGATTAGGAACTATGATCCCGTTGGCGACAGATGAATCGAGATTCAACTGTCCGCTTCCCGATGACCAAAAGCCACCCGAGTGGTGCCGAATCGGCTCGAGCCTCCATGCAGTTCCTTCACACGGCGTATCCGGACTTCTTCCACAAGAACCCATACGACTTCATTCGCTGGGTGTAGTCAGCTACGGAAACGGCCTAGATCCCGCAGCACTGGATATCGACGATATAGCGGTGCTTAACCCGACAGGTACCGAACTGACCATCATCGAAACGTTCGACTCGGTAGATAATTGGCGGACTATGACACCGACACGTCATGCGTTGGGTGACAGCTTCGAGCAGGCAACAATGCCCGACGGAACCCAACTTGACGGAATAGCCCGCTTACGCTGGACAACGGCGTACAGGAGTGAATATCGCGGGCTTGCCCATGGATCAATACCAGGTGTAGTCCCTGTCATCGCCAGTATTCATTTTGTAGAAACATTCGGGGGGGAAGACGGGGCTCCACTGGAGATTTCGATCGACGGAATCCCGATAAAAGTCTCGGTGCGCGATGTCATAGAATTCTTCCCGACCCTTGGTATTAACGAACAACCGTTCCTTGTGGCTGATTTCGAAGCACTTCATGAGCGTATGAACATTACTCGTACGACTGGAGAAGTTCAGCCAAACGAATTCTGGATTGCCACTACTCACGGCACAGAACTGCTTGAGTCGGAAGAAGGGATACTCGAATCAGGAAGCACCAGCGATCCGACGATTGGGCCGGTTCGGCGGGAAATGGCAAAGATCAGACTTCGCTCAGAATTCAACACTATAGATCGAACCGCTGAACTTTCCGATGTTGCATTCGACCCTCTTATTTCCGCCGGTTGGCGAGCGCTTCTGGGAATTGCATTCTTTACTGTTCTCGTCGTAAGCGCAGTTGGATTCCTAGTTCACGCCAGAGTGTCGTTCGACGGTCGCCGGTCTGAGCTGGCATTGCTACGGACAATTGGCCTTTCGATGAAACAGTTGCTGTTCCTGGTGGTTCTGGAACAGGTCATGGTGATCGGGGTAGCCGTCGCGCTTGGCATATTCATGGGATCGCGCATGGGCACATCGATAATGCCGTACCTGGCAAATTCGGGCGAATATACAACCGTTGTGCCACCGATGGCAATTCAGATCGACTGGTTAGGCTTTGGAATTACGTTCGGCTTATTAGGGATAGTATTCGCCGGAGTGATCGGCGTGATATTACTTTCGGTCTACCGTATGTCGATACATCGGATAATGAGGATGGGTGAAAGTTGATCAAGTACCCGAAATCTAAGGTGAACGGAGGTTAATCCAAGTGACAATACCGGATTCTGCATACATTGAGTGCAGTGGACTATTCAAGATTTATAAGGCCTCCGATCTGGAGGTCGTAGCACTGCGCGGCCTCGAACTAACTGTGAGCCAGGGCGAGATAATTGCCATTGTTGGGGCTTCGGGTAGCGGCAAATCACCTCTGCTCAACATACTCGCCGGGTACGACGTGCCATCGGCGGGAACGATTCGAGTAGGCGACTACGATCTACTGCAAATGACAAATCGAGAGGTTGTCGAATACCGACGACATGAAGTTGGGTTCATCTGGCAGGAAACATCACGAAACCTGTTCCCGTATCTCACTGCACTCGAAAACGTAGAACTTCCTATGGTTATCTCCGGTGCTCCCGGATCAGAACGCGGGAAGCGAGCATTGGAGTTGCTGGATGTGGTTGGCCTTGCCGATCGAGCAGATCACAAGCCAGCACAGCTTTCTGGTGGTGAGCAGCAGCGTGTCGCAATAGCCGTTGGGCTATCTAACGAACCTCCACTGCTGCTCGCCGACGAGCCAACCGGTGAGCTTGACGACCAGACAGGTGCAGAGGTTCTCGAACTGCTCAACAAGGTCAATCAGGACCTTAGATCTACTATTGTCATCGTGACCCACGCCCCGGCGATCGCGAAAAGCGTTGGAAGAGCGGTAGCTATCAAGGACGGTAAAACCAGCACGGAGACCACCAGAGAAGTTTCGTTCGAACGGAGGCTTGGCGGTAAAACGTCAGATTCAGATATGGAAGAGTTCGTGTTGATCGACTCGGCTGGATCGGTTCAGATTCCTCGCGAAATGCTGGAAGAGTTGAACATTGGGAGACGAGCACGGCTAAACATGAAAGATGGAAGGGTGACACTTGAGTCAGGCGACTGAGCGAACCACCAGCAGTGAATCATCGAGTACTTCAGCACCGATAATACAGGCGATTAGCGCGTCCCGCGACTATCAGTTGGCGGGTGAAACCGTTCACGCGGTTCGGAACGTGGACCTTGAAGTTCGACTTGGTGAATTCATCACGCTTGTGGGGCGATCGGGTTCGGGTAAAACCACGTTGCTGAATCTTCTCGCAGGTCTCGATCACCCAACATCGGGTCGTGTGTTGTTCGAAGGCAAGGATCTGTCTAACTATAACGAAAAGCAGTTCATTCAACTGAGAAGGCACCGCATTGGAGTCGTGTTCCAGTCGTTCGCACTGCTACCGTTGCTCTCGGCCTACGAAAACGTTGAGTTGCCCATGCGAATTGCGGGCGTTGGAGCATCAGAGCGCTCCAAACGCACGAACGAAGTCCTTGAGATAGTCGGACTCCGTCGGCGTGCAAGGCACCGCCCGTACGAACTGTCCGGCGGTGAGCAACAACGAATATCGATCGCCAGGGCTGTGGCGATGCGCCCAAGTGTGATTCTTGCTGACGAGCCAACGGGTGAACTCGACTCCGTAAACGCCGGCAAAATTTTCGGGTTGTTCCAGTCGATGGTGCTCGAAAAAGAAATGTCGATCGTAGCGACCACGCACGATCGCACGCTTCTGGACATGGCAGACAAGATCTACACGGTTCACAACGGTGAAATTGGCCTGACCGAAGTAGGTGAGCGTATCGACTCAGAAGCACCGTTCAAACGACCCGATGCTGAGTAGGCCTCTCTATTGCCCGGTCATTGCGACGAGTCCGAAGACGTAGCAATCAGCGTCTCTGAGCCGTGGGTAGTCCGATTTCGAGAGAAAAGTCATCCTAGTTTGAATTCTGTGACTCGATCAGTGCAAGCTTTCGATCGCGCTTCCGTCTTTTCATCTGTTTTTCGCGCTTGGGCGCAGCCCAAACATCGTTCGTGGACTCAAACCAGACGAGTGATTGAAGGCTGTACAGCCGCGTGAACTTGGATCCAGTTCCGTACCTGTGTCCAATTACGCGTTGTATGAGGTCGTTCGTTATTCCGACCTAAAGTGTGTGGCGAGCATTCGCCAGAATGTAAACGGCGTACGTTCGGGTGTCCAATTAAGACGTTTATTTGATACTGGCTTCACGGATCATGCCAGTGTGGCTGGCCGGCGCTGAATCTCCATGCAATGTGTCTCAAAAGCCACGGTTTACGCGTATGCACACTGATTGCCACGTCGTAGAACTCCTCGCAATGACAATTTATCCATGCGCGTAAAAGGTCATCCGACTCTACAAGCGGTGGCTCGACGAGCGAGGTTAACGCGTACGGCGCCAGGCTTTATCGCGGGCTTCTGTCGCTATGTAGAGCGCATCTTCCACTTTGTCGGCCACCACGTTGATGTGCCCCATTTTGCGGCCCACTCTGGCTTCTTTCTTCCCATAGAGGTGCAGGCTGACTCCCGGCATCTCCAGCGCACCAGCCCAATCGGGATTGCCATCGGTGTCTTCCCAGACCTCCCCGAGTAGATTGACCATCACAGTTGGACAGTGGAGCTTGGGTTCAGCTATCGGCATTCCAGCCAGCACCCGTACCAACTGTTCGAACTGCGAGGTATCGCACCCGTCCATCGTGTAGTGGCCCGAATTATGCGGGCGAGGAGCAAGTTCATTCACAAGAATTTCGTTCTCTTTTGTAATGAACATCTCGACTGCGATCAGACCAACCACGTTCAACTGCACCGCTATATCTGCGGCAAGTAGCCGGGCGTTTTCAATCACACTGTCCGGAAGCCTGGCGGGAACAATCGAAACATCGAGAATGTGATTGCGGTGGATGTTCTCGGATGGCGGAAAAGTCGCTGTTTTGCCATCAGATGTTCGAGCACATATGGTCGAAATCTCCATCTTGAACGGTACGAACTGCTCAACGATAAGTTCGGTGCCATGCGCACTCAACAACTCATAAGACCGCTCAAGGTCCTCAACCCTGGTGATTATCACTTGACCCTTGCCGTCATAGCCCTGGGTGGCGGTCTTGAGGACCATCGGATAACCGAGATCACCAGTGGCTTCTCGCAGATCAGTCAGTGATTCGATCTCCCGAAACGGCGCGACCAAAATTCCGCCTTTAAGGAGTGCATTTTTCTCGTGCAACCGGTGCTGGGCAGTGCGTAGAACGGATGGCGAAGGGTGAACTGGTGTTATTTCTTCTGCAGAAGACACCGAGTCAGCGTCAACGTTCTCGAACTCGTAGGTGAGAATGTCGGCCGATCGCGCCAGTTGACGGGCAGCATCTCTACTCGAATAGGAATCCTGAATCTGGGCATCGGCTACCTGTCCGGTCGGACAACCTGCGTCAGGATCGAGTACGATCGTTTTGTAGTCCATCTGGCGCGCTGCAATCGCGAGCATCCGCCCGAGCTGACCGCCGCCAATTATTCCGATCGTCGAACCCGGATTCAGGGGTGATTCCAACTCCATCTACTAATCGCCTGATCCTGATTCAGGCTTCACGAAAGTGGTCGCTTCAACCTCAGAGGCTGCGTTCGCTCGCCGCTTTTCAATATTTTCCTGAACCTCAGGGTCGAGCAGTCCAATAATTTCAGCCGCCAGTATTCCTGCGTTGACCGCACCCCAGTTGCCAATCGAAACGGTTGCTACCGGAACACCGCGAGGCATCTGTACGATCGAGAGGAGTGAATCCATCCCGCTCAGATTGTGTGCTTCGACCGGAACGCCTATCACTGGCAAAACGGTCTTGGCGGCCGTCATACCGGGAAGGTGGGCGGCACCGCCAGCACCGGCAATGATCACCTTGATTCCGCGGTCTTTTGCCTCTTCGGCAAACTTGAACATGAGATCAGGGGTTCGATGGGCCGAAATAATACGAATCTCGTGCGGAACGCCGAGTTTTTCAAGCAGGTCTGCGGCACCCTGCATAGTGGGCAGATCTGATGTGCTGCCCATAATCACTGATACGAGCGATTGTGTCATTATTCTGACGCTCCGACTAAAAACTTTCGACTTAATTGACGACCGAACGATTTTACAACCGTCCCAGCCAAAACGCGAAGAACTAAGCCTTTAGAATCATCAAATGCCAACGCTATCGTTCGACTCACTTGAAATTCACTATGAATTATCCGGCTCAGGCCCGTTTTTGATTCTTCATCACGGCTGGGGTTCGCGCTCAAGTGATTGGGAGCAGGGTGGGTGGCTGAGTGCGTTGGAGAAGCATGCCACGTTGTTGGTCTTCGACTCTGTCGGGCATGGCCTTTCTACCCCGTCTCACGAGCCAGCGGACCACACGGTTGAACAGCGGGCGGCAGTCGTAACCGCGCTGGCTGATGAATTAGGCGCAAATAAGTTCGGGTTCCTCGGGTTTTCGATGGGCGGTCGATCGGGGCTGGTACTCGCCGCTTCGGCACCCGGTCGTCTCTCGATGCTGGCAATCGGTGGAATGCTCTTGTTGCCGCCTTCTGTTGATGCAGTCAAGTTCAAACGGCGTATCGTGGTTCTCCGTTCAGGAAGAGCAAAGCTGCCCGGAAACGACCCGCTTGCGCTGGCCGCATCACACGAGGCTCTACTTCAGTGGCGAGGGGTCGGGGATCGACTGGCGAATCACGATGCTCCCACAATGTTGTTCTGCGGTGAGGACGACCCCCACTTCACTAACGCCAGAGAATCTGCCGAAATCTTGAACTTCGAGTTCTCAGCGCTACCGAACACGAATCACGCTGACACGTTCTTCGCTTCTGACCGGGCGGTCCGATCGGTCGCTGATTTTGTGTCGATTCACCTGGACTGATCCACCAGACAGCGTTCAATCCGGTGCTACCATTTTCTGCTGTGTGTTTTTAATGAGCTACATTCCATTGACTACCGGGGCTACTTTATTTATGACAACCGGCGACGGTTCTAACGAAGACTTCAAGCGAGCTATGGTGGTGACTGCCCACCCGGACGATGCCGAATATGGCTGTTCTGGATCGGTTGCTAAATGGTGCCGACTCGGATGGGATGTTGTATACGTCCTCTGCACCGACGTATCAAAGGGATCGTAATATATATAAATAACCACCGAGCGGCTCGCATAAATTCGAGCTGAAGAACAGATAAACGCCGGTAAGACACTGGGCCTGAAAAGCGTCGAGTTCCTCGGCTATCCGGACGGTAATCTCGAACCCACTCTAGGTCTTCGCCGTGACATCACTCGGCAGATTCGCAAGTGGAATCCCGATGTGCTGATCACAACCAACCCGACACGCGATCTGATGGAGGGCGGTTATATCGGTCATCCTGATCACTTTGCTGCTGGCGAGGCTACGCTCTCTGCAGTGTTTCCGTCTGCCCGCGACCACCTAACCTTCCCCAAGCTGTACACCAATGAAGGACTGGAGCCACACAAGGTTCGCGAAGTGTGGGTGATGAGCTTTGGTGATAACGCCAACTTTTGGAACCCGCTGACTGAACAGGATGTAGACACTTCAATCGCCGCCCTTAAGCAGCACGTCAGCCAGTTGAGCAATCCGGAAGAATCTGCGAAATGGATGAAGCAGCGCAGGATGGATCTCGGTAAGAAGATAGGTGCCGATTACGCTGAGTCGTTCAAGAAGTTCACACTGGGCTAGGCGTACCTAGCACGGTAGTTGATAACCGCCAAAAGTAGATGTTGGACACACCTCTTTTCCCGACCCCTGTGGAGAGATCTCCTGATAGGGACGCGTTAACTCTCGCGGATGAACACAGTCATGTATTTGAAGCGCACTACCCGCGCCAGATCGCTCCGCAGGCGTCGGAAAGTCGGGAGTTAGCGGCTCGCTGTAATGGGTTCAAGATAAAGACAGCCTCGACCAAACTGGTGGAACTGTCTTTATCTTTGTATTCGACGCTTTAAAGGCTAAGCGATATCTACCGTGTCTTCGGCTTCTACGACATCGACACCACCGTGTTTCTTGTTAGCAACTTCTCGCAGTTCGGCGAACTCGTTCTGAGTGCCACGCATGAGAATTCGTGCATCTGAAGAGTGCATGATGAACCTCGCACCCAGCTCGATAGCGGTAGCCGAAGTTTCGAGTGTCTGCTGGTGAATCATTGTCGGGAGGCCGCGTTTGTCGGCCTCTCCGATAATCTTCTTCAGAGTGTCGAGGTAGACAGGGTTCTCGCTCTCATCGGGAATACCCAGCGAAGTGGTCATATCGTTCGGGCCGATAAACACGGCGTCGATAGGAGCGCAATCAATCAGCTCTTCAACACGATTCGCGGCGGGTTCACTCTCGATACCCATGATGAAGACATGGTCTTTGTGCTTTGCGTTCAGGTAAGCCTCCGACTTTGCACTCGGATACTCGCCAGTCTCCACAACGCGTTCGTAGTACTCACCCTTAAGCGGGTGAGTTTTTACTTTCATGGCACAGTGTCGAACCTCGTCGATGGGCTCGCAGTAAGGAACCAGTACCCCGGCTGCACCAGCATCAAGGGCCATTGCAACCCACACTTCCTCGGTGTTTGGCGTTCGGACAATCGCGGTGATGCCGAGAGACTGCATCTGGGCACAGGTGTCGGAAATTAGCTGACGGTCTCGAGAGCCGTGCTCCGAGTCGATCACCACGAAATCGAGGGTGCTACCGGCGAATACCGACCCCCAGCGCATACTCGCCAAAGCGGAAATCATAAATCCAAATACAGGCTTCTCGTCTCTTAGTGCAGCTTTCAAATCTGCTGGTTTCATGACTTCCTCTTAAATAACTGATTTATATGTGATGAACAACGATTAAACCGCCACCGGTACGCGGTGCGTAATAGTACCCGAACAATTAAGAGAACCCACGTTCCTCGCCCCGTAACCGGGCCGCTTTCGGCACACGGAATCACCCTACGGTGATATTGTTCGCTTTGCCGTTTTTGTTTTCGGCTGATCATAAGCACCCGCTGGAGATTCCGTACTTGATTCACGATAACGTCGAATTCGATTTCTACTTCATCAGGCACGGTGAATCACAGTCGAACGTAACTCCCGGCATAGCTGCGGGTGTTAACTTCAATGCCCCTATGACCGACCGTGGTCACAAACAGTCGGAAGCAGCTGGCGCCAGACTCACCAACGAGGGCGTCAAGTTCGACAAAATCTACTCATCGTCACTCACACGAGCCGTTCAGACGACCGAGGGTATCTTACGTGGAATGGGCAGTCCGAATAACGATTTCGAACGCGTTGATCAGATCATCGAAAAGCAAACACCCGCGTGGCGGGGCAAGCTGTCCAAAGATGTCATTACGCCCAAGATCCGTCTGCTCATGGCCGAGAAGGGTCAGTTCTTCAAACCCGCCGACGGTGAGACGATGAGAGAAGTTGAGCGTCGGTCATCGAACTGGCTTGAAGACGAAATCATCTACAACCCGAAGTGGTACGAGAAGCCAGGCACCCACACTATTGCCATCGTGAGTCACGGGCACACTATGAGGGCTTTTCTGCACTACATCACAGGTATGGACAACCGCTTGCTCGAACGAACCGATATTTTCAACTGCTCAATCAGCCGAATCGGATTCGGGTCACTAGGGTGGACGATCAATTCAATCAACGACGCGTCACACACACTTGCACTTGGCGACATCGTAAGAGACGACAAAATTGTTCAGGTCAGTACCGGGGTTAACTAGGGCTTGTTATACGGCCGCAAACTTCGCGTTCTCAACTTCACCATCCCTAGCGAGTAGAATCGATTATCATCGGGTCGGCTACCGCAGAACGGAGCGGAGGGATCCTAGGTGATAGTGTTCAATTACTGATTTTGCTCGCGGCTGGCGATCAACACTCTGGGAGATAACGATTTGATTCACGAGAACATCGAATTCGATTTTTACTTCATCAGACACGGTGAATCCGAGTCGAATGTAAATCCCGGGATGGCAATAGCCCTTGGCGCCAACGCCCCGATGACCGACCGTGGTCACAGGCAGGCTGAAGCTGCCGGCGAACGGCTTGGGCGCGAAGGTGTGAAGTTCGACAAGATTTACTCATCGTCACTCACGCGAGCCGTTCAGACGACCGAGGGCGTTCTGAGAGCGATGGGCATCCCAGACGCTGAATTCGAGCAGGTCGACGACATTATTGAACAGCAACCTTCCCCTGAGCGAGAAAAATTCGACAAGTACGTGATGACCCCTGACGATTTCATAGTTAGAGCCGAGAAGGGACGGTTTTTCAAAGACCCCGATCACGAGACGCTGCGGTCGGTAGAACGGCGAGCTTCGAACTGGATCGAGGACGAGATTATTTTCAACCCTGAGTGGTACGAAAAGCCAGGACCACACACAATCGCGATTGTGAGTCACGGCGGCACGATACGGACATTGTTCCACTACATTGCCGGAATCGACAACCGATTGGCGATGCGGTCCGATCTGTTCAACTGCTCCATTAGCCGATTTCGGTTCGGAAAGCTCGGGTGGAGCATCGGTTCGATCAACGATTCTTCACACACTCTGGCACTTGGCGACATAGCGCGAAAATAACAGATCGTTCAGGGCGGGTTAGGGGTTAGCCGGGCGCTTGCAATCCGTCGAATCGCCCCGTGAACCTCACCCAGAAAGGCAATCTCGAGTGTCGGCGGGGTTCCATAGCTCGGCTGCGGTTCTTGATCGAGGTTGTACCAGATCGACGTAATTCCCAGATTGACTTCGCCCTGAATATCAGAATTCCACGAGTTGCCTATCATCACGGATTCGCCCGGACTGACATTGAGCGATTTCAACGCGGATATGAACGGTTTCGGATTCGGCTTGCCAACGCCTACATCGTCGAAGACAAAGAAGACGGAAAAAATGCGCGGCGCGACCGGATTTATCAAGCTTAAATCTCTGCACTGCCGGTGATCCGTTGGTAACGATCGCCAACGGATAGTCTGCTTTTACGCGCTCAAGCATCTTCTCAACAACGTCGTGCGGAATGAGTCGCTTCACCCTCTCAGCCCTGTGCCTCATGATGATCTTATCTCTGAGGGCGTTGTCGACGATTCCGTGAGCCGACATCACTTCATCCTAGGCATCACGCTTGTGCTTGTCGATAGTCTCCTGGTCGTTGCCCAGATCATCGTCTGCAAGTCAGGCGGTCCCCAGAGTCCTTCCCACCCCGAATAGGCAATCAAGCCGTACAGAGCGGGTGATCTCCATTGTGCCCAGAATTTCTCTGCGGCCTCTGCTACAGTGACTCTCATCGTTTCCGGATCTGCGTCATACTTGTCAGCGGCCATTCCGCATACAACTAGCATGGCCTCGCGTTCGGGCTCCATTTCGGGGACCAACGTATCGTCCAGATCGAACAAAACAGCTTTCAGAATGGCCATTAATCCACTATGCCCAGTAGTCCGGCGTGATAGTCACGCGATAGGCCCTGCTGGAAGTGAGCTTCGAGCTTGCTTGAAGCCTCGGTGATGCCGATTACAAGTAGTTCAAGTCGGTCTTTCCACAGGTCCATCCGAGTGAGGGTTTCAATCGCGTCGGTTATATCGAAATCGACGTCGGTTGAAGTCAAATTCTTCAGGTATTTCTCGATCTCTGATTTGATGGCGACCTCTGATGTCGAACGACCGTCCTTTTCGACGTCGAGGCAGAACGTGTAGAGAAGCACGGCCTCTTTTATCTCTTCTTCGCAGATCATGAACGAGATTCTGTGGATGGCACTCCGATTAGCTCCAAGACTCTGAAAATACAGGTGCTTTGCCCTGTTCGAGTCCCTGTCTTTAATGGCCCTGCGATAGCCGGAAAACACCTTCCAGAACAGTCCGGCTAAAGGCACCGCAATTACCCACAAAAGCTGACTCGCAGCAACAAGTCCAACCGCAAGTATTTTCGTGACCACCGTCCAGACTGCCCCAACACCACCGCCAATCATCATCACCGCGTCTCTGGCGCCCATTCGAACATTGGCATTAGGAAGGAGTGCTTCGACGTTGCGTATTGGAATGTCTTTAAACAACCGAAGTTGAACATTAGATTCACCAGCCGGGCGCGTTATTACGGCTAATCGATTGAATATAGCTATCGTGCTCGTCTCGCCCTTAAACGGCTGAGTCAGCGTTCGGCGGTGATATGGAGCCGTTGAGCGTCCTCGCACCCAGATCGCCAGTTCCTCAAGGCTCTCCTCGTCGAGCTTCACCTTCATGCCGCGGGTATTGCCTGCCTCGACAGCTGTGCGCACCTGATCATCAGACAACCGCTCGAAGTTGGCCTTTTCAAGCATATGCTGAACTCTGGAATTCAGCTGTTCGAAATCTGCATCTACAGGCGCGTCGTTGTTTAGGATATCGATCGTTTCACGATCTGGATTTATCCTAGCGTAACTCCTCGTAATCAGTCGTTCGAACGAGGATTTCTCCTGCTCAAGAATGCGGATAAACCAATTCGCTACTTCGCGAATATCCGAGCAATCATCGCCGAAAGTTTTCGAGTCCGAAGCCATGTACTCGATCAAGTCGTCGGAGGCGACCGGAATAAACCTGTTGTCCGGCCGCGTGAACCCCGACTCGTAAACGGTGGTCAGAGTGGACCTTGAGTTCAGAAATCCCAGACCTGGCCATTTACCAATCAATCTTAACTTCCCGACCCGTTCGTGCCGATTCTTCCGTGGCTTCGAACACCCTCAGGACCTTCAACCCGTGTTCCTGCGGACTCGGCGTGTCTGCATCACCACGTTCGATTGCTGCGACAAACTCGGTGAACTCGTCGAGCAGGTTATCGGTTTCTGCAACGGGTTCTTTCTTCCATGTGCCCTCATCTGTATCGTCAATGTACATGGCGGTCTCCTGGCCTGCAGCAGATCCGTACTTGAGGCGGAATCGTGCCATACCCTTGGTGAAGAAGAAGTCGCCTTCATACTCGGTGGCACCAACCGGGAGATTACTCCTGGGACGCGGCCTGACCTGTTGCCTGTTCGTTACTCAATTCCGATGCAGTATATGCCTGCGATTCTCCAGGGGTCAGTTATCGTCGAGGAGTAATGGGGAATGTATCGACTGCCAACCCTGCAGTTCGAGCGCACGAACCTGGTCGAGGTCTAGTCCAAGAGTTGTCGCCGTATCCGACGGAGTGGCTGATGCACCGTTCGTCAGGCCCAGTCTTAGTTCCATCACGTTTCGTTGTGACTGTGGCAGCGTGTCGACTGCATTTTGAGAGAATTTTTTAGCGATATCACCGGGAATCAATCTAGAGTGACCATCGGCAGCGCGAAACAGGCGGTCCATCATCTTGGTTCTACCCATCGCCATCAACCGCTTGAACGAACGGCTCCTTGCGTCCTCGTCTGCCGACTCGAGTTGCTTCGCGTCTTCCTGCGCAATGCCTTCAAGGCACAGCCAGCCTTCGCGTGACCCACCCGTTCTTAGCCCGTGAATAGCCAGCTTCCACGCGTTTTCGTCTACCGACACGAGCATGTCGCGTAAAACCTGTATCGCTCTGAGTGAACCGTTTGCACCAAGTTCCCGGGCTCCCATTATTCGCTCGCGCATATCTCGACTCGAAAGCCGTGATCGTAAATGTGCGATTCGCTCTTCACCCGAACCACTCAACTCCTCAGCCACTCGTCGGAGATGTGCGCCCTCAGTCTCACTTTCCGTCTTACTCAGGCGCGTAATGCCCGACGTTTCGGCAGTGGGTTTAATGTAATTCTGGTTCTCAGGATACTGAGTATGTGGGTTCGAATCGGGCATGGTGCGACAAGAATTCTACCCTGCTCCCACGGAGCTATACGCTACTGTTGCCCAGAATCTGCATCTTGCGCAAAACCCAACAGCAAACGGTCCGTGAAACACAGTGAAGCTGGAGCTAGAGCGTTTTACCCGAAGCGCCACCTTGATATCGAGGTGGTTAGCGATCTTATGGAGAAGCGCCACCAGCAGGCCCTGGTGGCGTAGATCCGGTATCTTTCGCCGTCTTAACCGTCTTCGAACCTGAGCTTCGCTGGGCAAGCGCCGACCCGACTACGACCAGTAGCGCGCCGATGTACAGTTCACCCCCGATCGACTCACCAAGTATCCACCAACTGAACAGCACACCGAATATCGGTTGGCTCAGCGATATGACTGTCACTCGTGAGGGCAGGTAGCGCTTCAGCAGCCATGTTTGTCCGATAAACCCTAGCCCGGCTATCAGCACTCCGGTATAGAACAGGGCGATGATCAGTCGAGATGTGACTGTAAAAGCCTCGCCAGACTCGAAAATCAGGCTGGCTAATACGAACGTTACGATTCCGAATATACCCTGCGCCATGAGCAGCTTGTGTTGAGCTATGCCCTGCCCGAGCTGCGACAGGTAAACCTGCCGAGCTCCCAAAAGTACTGCCGAGCCAAGTAACAGCAGGTCGCCGATCAGGAAATCCGAACTCGAGTCGGCAAACCCCTTGTACAAAACGACTACCACTCCCGTATAAGCAACCAGAGTTCCAAACGTTCGAGACCGCGACATGCGATCGCCAGGCACAAAGAAGTGTGCGAACACTCCTGTCCACAGTGGAAACGTGGTCGTCACGACAACTGCGTGCCCTGCTGTCGTGTAATCCTGCCCAACATTCATAAACGCAAGCTGAACGGTAAACAGCACACCCAGCAAAACAAGAGGAGTCCATTCGTTCCGGTGGACTTTGAATGATTGCTTGGTCGCGATTGCATATATTAGTACGACTATCGCACCAAGAATAAATCGTAGGTAACCAAGCCGTAGTGGTCCGGCGTCTTCCAACCCCGCCTTGTTGGCAACTGGATTCCCGGCCCACATGGTCGAGAGCAGGAGCGAAAAGGCCCCGGCTTTCAACGAAAGAGGGCGTCGCGGCTGGGTTACAGGCGAATCCGGAGCTTTTGGCGGCTCTTGAGAAGAGGTCGAGGCCATGTGTGACTAGTCAGATCCCACCGCTTGAGCCACTAGATCGACAACGCCCGATACATCCTCACACCATCTGGTAACTATAACGAGGTCCTTCTCAGGATCAATAACAACCGAGTTGCCACCGGCGCCTGATGCGGCGAAAGTCGACTCTGAAGCATGTTTACCAAAGCGAATATGCCCCGTGTTGAGCCACCACATGTAGCCGTACTGCGCGTTGAGTTCACATGGCACAGTCATCATGTCTATCCAGCGTTCCGAAATAATCTGTCGATCGCCCCAGCGACCTCGATTCAAGAAAAGCATCCCGAAGCGGGCGTGGTCGAGTGTGTTAATCCAGAGTCCACCACCCCAGTGAGCTCCTCCCGATACCGACTCAGTTACGAGTCCATCGAGATTCACAAGTGAGTGATCGCCATAGCCGTGCCATTCCCACGTGTCTGACGCCCCTATTGGGTCCATCACATCACGTTTCAGAACGCCCGGAAGCGTCTCACCCCAAACAGCAAGAAGCGCCAAAGCAGTTCGGTTTACCCTGACGTCGTTGTACTCCCAGTGTCCGCCCGGGTTTTGTCGCTTCTCCCTCTGAAAATCACCCACTGCGTTCATGCCGTCGGGGTCAAGATTTCGGTTCCAGTCGACGACGTCGGGCTTCGTGTACAGCGTTTCCTCCCATTCGGAGGTCTGTTGGAGCAAATGCGCCCATGTAACACCGTGATTTTGATCCGTGTCGAACCCGTCAATTAGCTCGCCAGTGGCCGGATTTGTGATCGACTTTCCTGCCTCGTAGCCGAGTACAGGATCTGATGTGCTTTTGATCAAGCCTTTATCCAGCGCAAGACCTGCTATTGTCGCCACGTAGCTCTTGGTGGCGCTAAACGTGAGGTCAACACGGTTCAGGTCGCCCCACTCGGCAACGATGTACCCATCTTTGATCACGACGCCAGCCGGGCCACCTCGATCCTTGAACGGTCCAAGCTTCTCGGCCCACTCGGAGGCGTCCTGCCCGACGTTCTGGTGACTAATGTCGATCGGCCACTCGATCTCGTTATCTTTTGCAAACTGAACCGACAAATTGAGAATCGACTGGTCCATTCCGAGTGAAGAAGCGCTTTTTCGTTCCCAACTACCTTGTAGTGGCAGATACAACTCTTTGTTCATACTGAAGATTGGCCTTTGGTTATGCTTTTTGGAGCCTAGCTCTCGAGCCGCTTCAGATACTGACCGATCCAGTCGAAGTCTACGAAATCTACATAGGCGTCCATAAGTGCCTTCGTGATCGGTCCTGCTGCCGAGCCATCGCCTATTTCTCGACCCTGGAACGAGCGAACACCGCAGATGCAGAGTGAAGTCGAAGTCAAGAATACCTCGTCAGCTGTCATTGCATCGAACATATCAATGTCCTTCGCCACAACTGGAACATCTATTCGCTGGGCCATTTCGATCGCCGTTTCACGAGAGATGCCGCCCAGAACAAACTGCTCCTGAGGCGTGTAGATGACTCCGTCCTTGATCGTGAACAAGTTCGAACCGATTCCTTCTGTCAGAAATCCCCTGGTATCGAGCAGAATCGCCCACGCCTCGGGGTCCTGCGACTTCGCTTCCATGTCGGCCATGATCAGGTTTAGATAGTTGTGTGTTTTAGCACGAGGACTGAGCGACTCAGGCGGCGTTCGGCGAACGGAGGGGATTAGGACGTCGATTCCGTCCTTGAAGAGCCTGGCCCGAGGCTTCAATGGCAGAGGAGCACACTCGATGATTACGTTTGGACCACCCGCGGTCTCCCACATATCACCGCCAACTAAATCAACACCACGTGAAACTCTTTGGCCAACCCAGTAGTCATCATCTGGACCCAGCAGGTGCATGTTGGCTTCAAGTACCTCTCGAGACTTCGCGACCATCTCTTCTTCGGACATGCCGGGATCGATATCGACGTACCGGAGTGAGTTATAGAAACGGCTGATATGGGTCTCAATCTTGAAAATATTGTGCCCGAATGTTCTTGTCATATCGAATACGGCATCTCCGTACTTGAATCCCCTGTCTCTGAATGGGACTTTGACTTCGGATTCGGGCATTATCTGGCCATTGAAGTAGGCGACTCGTTCGCCAGTTCGCGCAGTAGTCATCGCTAATTACACCTTTTGCTTTCGGCCTCGGTGTTTGTGAGGTCTGAGCTGAAGTTTGTTATCTAGACGTTTACCGGCTATCAAAAGCAGAGCTTTGACGCGGACGCCTCACATATCGCCATCCACCATTATTTAGCGGGGCAGCGCGATGCTACGCCCCACGCAAGTGTGCGTATAGTTCCCCATTGTCTATATGTTTGTATGGGCGTATTTAGTGGGATAATTGAAACAGATCCAAAACCCGACTTGTTGGGGCAATGTCGAGTAAAGAGCTTAAACATTGCTTTGAAGCTCAAAAATTCTGTACGACCAGGCGTCCAACACTGCGGAATCCAGGGCTTTTCGACCGGGCTGATCGACGGCAATACGGTTTGGCAGTACTCGCCGGCAAATGTCGTCAGGCAGCTTCACTCGTTTCAAAAAACCCCGCAGAACTACCCTGTCACCACCAAGTGAGAGAAAGTCGATATGACCCGGGTAATCTCGAAATCTCTCACTTGCGACCTCGCCCGCCTGATCGAATAACTCGCGAATCCACTTCTCTCGACCTCGCCGAAACCGATTCGACGACTGGCCGCCTTTTCTGTGTTGTCCCTTGACGTACCGGCTTCCTGTTTTCGTCACAACAAGCTCGCCATCTTCGGCGATTGCTACTGCCCAGTGTCCAAGTCGCAGAAGGATAATCCCAACTACCTGATGCTTTGAAATGAGCACTCGTAGATCTTCGAACGAATCGGTTTCGCTGGATTCTGTGATTGGAAACGGGGGCAGCATTGCCACACGAGGTTGCAACTCAGAAGGAGGAACTGCCGAGCTTATAAGTACGATTCCATTTTCGTCGGATTGGGCAGACTTCGACAGCGACTGCCATTCTTCACCAAGCGAGTATCCGGCTGGCAGCAGCTCAACGATGAAGTTGGTGCCCGGCTCGATCTCAAAGTCGATCAATCGTTCCAGCAGTTCAGAACGATGAATCAGTCTTGGACCAACCCCAGCAAAATCAGAAGGCACGTCAGAGTTCCTATTGTGAAGCGTGTAATACCGACACAGTGTATCTTGTTCTACTCAGCCTACGACTCGACTCAGCAGGTTTCACTCAGGAAATCGAATGTCATCGACCGCCAGTTACGGTTCTGACCGAAATGCCGCACTGACCTTACTCGGTCCATTGGCGTCCACGCATCGCTACCGCAACCGGGTCGACACGGGCTCCTAGTCCATAGCCGTCAGGGAGTATCAGGTAACCCTCATTGATGTCCTCAAATGGCTCGAGCACCTCGTGGCGCCATTCGACTTCGTACACAGCATGTTCCAGTGGAATTGCGTTCCCGAACGCCGCAGTTGCGTGTGAAGAAGCAAGAAGCGACAGCGGACCCGACGGGCAGTGCATAGAGACAGAGCCCTCCCAGCGTGCTTCAAGTTCACGTCCAATTAGATACGCCTCGACCGGGCCTCCGCAGAACTTCACGTCTGGCATCACAACATCGAGAGCGTCTTCCTCCATTAGCCGGGTAAACAGATCAATGCCATATCCTGCCTCAGCACCGGCGATAGTCATTTGCGCTTTCGCACGAATTTTTCGAAGATCGTCAGTTGATTTAATAGGATCAACCGGTTCTTCGTACCAGCCAACACCAGCCTCACGGAGCTCGGGTTCGAGCGCCAGCCCCGAATCCAGATCAAATCGTGAGTGACAATCGACCAGCAGCGTGCGATCTGGCCCGACAACCGCCTTTGCGGCACGAATTCGATCGAGTCCTATCTCAGCTTCGCGCGGCAATCCAGTCGAATTAAACGGGGGGTTGCATTCGTCGAACGGGGCGCATTTTGCGGTCGTGAATCCCGCTTCCATGGCCCGTTGAGCCATCTCAGCGAAGGCGTCAGATGAACGATCTACCTTGCCGTTGTCGTCGTCAAGCATTGAACGATTGATATTCGAGTAGAGCTGTATCTTTGTATCGGCTGTACCTTCGTGGTCGTGCAACTCTCGCAAGTAGTCGACCATCGGCATCTGCAGCACCCGAGAGAGGGCATCGGCAACGGCACATCTCAACCCGCTCACCGCGGTCGCAAGCACCCGATCGTCTTCGAGTTGCTCGGTGGTCAGGTTATTCAGAGTGAGTACGTCGGTATCACTCGTTAGGCGACGGCCACGTAGGCGATTCGCCAGTCGGGCTACAACTGGAGCCACTTCGCTTGCGATCTGGATCGAAGTAATTTCGCCCTGTCCCACGACTCCCGCTCCATCACCCAGCGATAGGTGGACCCACTCGGTCTTTGCTCGCACATGGATCGCGCTAAAACGCAGTTCAGTGGGACTGAACCATTCACCTGAAACTGGCAATTATTTTTCTCCGTTGTTATTTGCGAAACTGCAACTGAGAATTTCGAGTTGAAAAAGAGTAAACCTTAATTTCGCAAAGAAGCAAAATCCAACGTCGAACTTGCTCAAAACGACCAATTTGTTCGATTTACCTGTTCTGGTTTAACCGGTATTGGGCGTATTTATCGTCATTTATGAACTCGTCGATTACGATCTTCTCGCCATCGAGTTCGTTCGAGATATTTGCTGCAAGCACAGAAGCAAGTGAGTTGATCGAGGAGTTGAACGAATTCAGTCGGTTTTCGGGCTTGTTCTCGACGATAGATGTGGCGAACGCCTCGCTGATTCCGAGAGTGCTCTCATCACCCATCGCGCTATAGTGTGGACCCGGTGAAATTACCTTGCGAACCTGATCTATCGTCGGCTTTTCTTTCGGAGGCCAGTCGCCCTCGAATGTGTAATCGACAATGTCGTCTTCGAGCTTAATTGTGCCGTGCGTGTGGATGATGTAGTCGAATCGACCAAGATAGTACGAGCGCGCCGGTTTTGTGAACAAAATATTTGCGACTCCGCCTTTTTTCATTCCGTATGTAACCGTGTACGCGATCGGATTATCGCCCTCGGTTTCATACAGATCGACCGGTCGATTAGTGTAAATAGCTCGTACCCAATCTACATCGTCGTTCGACCAATAACGCATGATGTCGGTCTGGTGAATACCAGCCTCTACGATTGAAGTACCCGCCCACGCACGGTTCGCAGTCCAAACTCGATTGGCGGGCCCACCCTGATCTTCGGTGTGAGTGTGCTTGGTGCCGTGCCCCTCCACAGCTCCCTCGGCGATCATCGTCATCGCGGCCACCCACTTGTCGCTCAAGTAGGCGGCGATATCCGAGTAGCCACGGTCGTGTCGCATCTGGAACACGACCGTACTCGGCACGCCAGCCTTCGTAATGGCAGCATCCTGACTGATGATGTCATCGAGAAACAGTGACTGCGGCTTCTCGGCGAATATGGCGATTTCACGCTCCGCAGCTCGCTCGATCTCACCTCGGTGCTGGTTCGGTGGGATGACGAACCACATGGCATCGACCAGCCCCGACTCGATCATGGCATCGGCGCTATTGAACATCTTTACGCCGATTGACGAGTACTCAGGAACATAACTGGTTATCTTGCTATCGGTAAGGTTCTCGGGGTATGGATCGGCAAGCGCAGTGACCTGGACGATTTCATCCTTCTGCATCTGGACCATCGCTCGGATGTGCTGAACACCACGCTGACCAACGCCAACTAATCCGACCCGCAGTGGTCCTGCCATGAATCTCGATCCTCCTGAACAACAAATCCAATGAAAATGCCCAGTGATATTAACATCGAAAGCTCCAGCTAGGGTCGTGTGTCTATTGAACTGGGGTGTTCCTCTGAAATCTGACACCCTTATTTATCTGCTAACACGAGCTGTTTTGTGTTGATGCTGTGAGGCGATAAGCAACCATAGAAATACAGAGTTAAAGCGCGCTCTTTCGACAGCACCTCAATCCCACGATGACCACTCGCCGTGCCTGCGCAACAATCGCTATTGAATTGTTCAATTCCCCGTTCCAAGCCATATTGATCCTGAAAATGAACTCAGGGTGACAACTACAGCAATATTCCCACCCGTGATTCTGAATCGAGTTCAGGATGACAACGTTGAAAACGTCGGTCACAATCGTGTGCTGGATCGTCTTGTATCTATCTCGCAAAACCACGCTTTCATGCCCAGTCGAATAAGTAATCGACGACTTGGTTCTCAGACAAATCAATTCGTACAAATGACCATTTCTAAAAAACATATCCGACAAAAACTCAAAGAATTGCCTCGGTTCAAGCTGTCGCACCTGAACACACCGCTTGAGGCACTCGACCGGCTTCGCCAGACGCTTATCGACGAGGGTTTTTCGGTTCCGAACCGTATGCTCGTGAAGCGTGACGATGTTACGGGCCTGGCATTTGGTGGCAACAAGGGTCGGCACTTCGAGTTCGAGATGGCCCACATCATCGAGGGTGGATTCGACACTGTAATTAACATCAACCACTATCACTCGAATCAGGCTCGACTTCTCGCGGCAGGTTGCGCCAGAGTAGGGCTGAAATACCACCTCGTTTCGATCGACATGGTTACTGCGCCAGTCACAGGCAATCTGCTGCTGTGCAAACTGATGGGTGCTGAGATACACAGGACTCCTGCCGAGTACGGACGACAGGTGGCGGACAAGATTTTTTCGGAAGTAACTGAGGCGGGTGGAAGACCGTATATCATGCCCGACGATCCGTTCGCCGACGTGATGGGCATGATCGGCTTTCTCGAGACTGGCCTAGAACTCGAAGAACAGTTGGAAGCGGCTGATGTTAAGGGTCCGGTCAGGTTCTGGGGCCTTACGGGTCGATCGATTGCAGGCCTGAAGCTCTACGGCAAGAATCGAGGTCTCGATTGGAGAACTACTGCGGTTCAGTATTCACCCGGCAAGATCGAGGATTTTCCCAAAACCACGGGCACTCGCGCCTCAAGGGTTGATGAGATGTTCGGGCTAGAGCACTCCCTTGACGCGTCAGATCTCGACGTGCTTAACGCCTACATGGGTCCGGGATACGGGGAGCCAGACGATCGGGTCATAGAAGCCATAATGATGGTTGGTAAGGTCGAAGGACTCGTACTCGACCCGAATTACACAGGTAAGTCGATGTCAGGACTGATCGGCGAGTTTCGGGCTGGTCGGGTCGACCCTGAAGAAACCATCTGCTTCATCCACTCGGGAGGGCTTCCGCAGGTATTTGCACACGCGGATAAGTTTTTGGATTGAGTGGATGCACGGCAGTAACAGCCTAAGACGAACCCTTAACCTGAGCGTCTTGACCGGAACCATCGAAACACCATTCAAATCGGTATTATGGTCAATCCGATAACTATTGCTGCCGGTAGAGAGGGTCGACGTGCCAAAGAGCCCGCGTTTTCAAGCGAACTTTCTCTCGTTCGATCGACTTCACCACGCATATCACCATGCCGATGGTATACGCTCCAATCCCCTTGGTATTGATCTAGCATACGTGTGCTACCAAGTTCGAGTATGAAGATCCCCAATTACGCCCGTGTAGATTATGCGACCTTTGTTAGCGAGCATGTAAACATAATATGAACGTGCCTCGTGGTTCATTCGTTAGTGAAGTGGGTTTGCTTGACCTCGATTTTCATCGGGGTGACAGTCGCATGATCTCGCTACCCTAGCCGAATCCCCGTATAGCTCGCACTGCATAGGTCACAGTTCACCTCTACAATTCTCGAATCGGTCGACAAATTTCAATTCAGAGAAATAGTGCCACCGGCACCTTCACAATGACCACAACAAAAATCCTCACGCCTGCTGAACTTCAGTCCCACATCGACAAGATTCCTCGATTACGACTTGCCCATCTGCCGACCCCTCTCGAAGAAATGCCGCGCCTGACCGAACGACTCGGTGGTCCGAATATCTGGATCAAACGCGAAGACATGACCGGTCTTGCATTTGGCGGTAACAAAGCTCGTCACTACGAATACGAGATGCCGCATATTGCCGATGAGGGTTACGACGTGATGCTCAACATCATGGATTATCACTCGAACAACGCCCGAATGACGGCAGCAGCAGCCAACAAGATCGGGATGCGCTACATTCTCATTCTCAAGAACGCCGCAAACCGAAACGTGCAGGGCAACCTGTTGATCGACAAGATCCTCGGAGCCGAACTGCACCTGCTCGATGAATACCAGTCAGGGGACGCAGAAGGCTACGCAACCAGGCTGAAAGAAGAACTCGAAGGCGAAGGACACAAGCCCTACCTGATTCAAGAGCACCTGTTCCCGCGAATAGTCGGAATGGTCGGATTCGTTCAGGCCGGTATTGAAATTCTTGAGCAGATCGAAAAAAACAATCTCAAAAACGTCCACATCATCGGCGTTGCGGGTCGTTCGATATCTGGCTTAATCATCGCAGCCAAGTCGATGGGACTCGACTGGAAGTTCACAGGTGTGACAGTGAACTACGATGTCCCGCTGAGCGAATACATATTCCAGCACACCGAAGACATTCAGGAACTGCTCGACCTACCCGTAACGTTCACAGAAAGCGATATGCGAATACTCGACCAGTACGTTGGCGAGGGCTACGGCGTGATGACCGCGCAGGTCGCTGAGGCGATCCATATCGCTGCACAGACCGATGCGATTATCTGCGACCCGAACTACACGGGAACGGCGATGGCCGCACTGATCGACCAGGTCGCTGAAGGAGGATTTAACGACAATGAAACAGTCATCTTCCTCCACACGGGTGGGCTACCGGCCGTGTTCACGTTTGCCGACCAGCTTGCGAATTTCAAGGGCTAGACCTGAACGTTGCTTGACTCAAACAATTCCCGGTGAGGATCTGAATAACGCCAGCAAGCGAATCGATGCTCGGCTCACGAATGGAAAGTATCGCGGCAGAAGTAGGAGCCTGGAGTCAGCACCCCCGCGTACGACGCGGTTCGTCGATGAAAGGGATGTCCATCGTTCTCGCAATATTGCAGGTCGTTACAGCCGCTGTGAACTTCTGGGCGCTTACAGATGACGTGCCGGTGATTGACGAGCCGCAATCGGTTCAGAGTTATAGCCAACCGCCATACAGAAACTGACAAATAAAAAGGCCGATCCCGTAAGTTACGAAACCGGCCTTTTCGTTTTCGCTGTTTTCGAATTACTGAGTCATCGTGCTGAACTTGTCAGCTACTCGAGCGACACCTCGTGAAAGGCGGGGTGTGAGGAATCCTTCTGAGATTCCTGCAGCAAATGCGAAAGCAAACAGTGCCAGCTGACCGGCGAAGATTCCGCTTCCACCACTACCAGCCAGGAATGACACTCGGGTAGTTGTTTCCTGATCGGAGACCAACGGAAGCGAGATGATTCCGGCACCGAACAATGCGAACACTGCCAGAGCAAGGACTCCACCAACCAGAGGACGTGCAAGTCCAACCATGAACAACGCCACTTTTTCTGTGTACTCAAGCTGCATGGTTACCGTGCGAAGCAATACTGCAAACGCGCTACCGGCGATACCGAAGATGACCGCTGCAAACACGATCTCAAGTGGAGTCGATAAGAACAGCGCCTCGACACCCGAAACTGTCACCGTGGTTGCGGCAAGAGCACCAGCCAGGAGAGTCAGGCCAACCATCGGCGACACGATTCTTCGCAGCATTGTGCGAGAGTGAATCATTTCGCCAACGTTGGCGTTCAGGGTAGCTAGGATCTTATCTCCATCTCGCAGAACATCCATTCCACCATGCATGGCTCGGTCGATCCACGCCTCTAGGTTCTCTATCATTTGACCATGATCGTTGAGCTTCGCGCTGCGAACTCTGATTATCAGTCGTTCAACTGAAGCCACGAACGGCGCTGATTCAGCGACTATCCCTCGCCCACCCTCGTTGGGAGTGATCTCTTCGGCCTCAAAAGGTACTGGTTCTGTCATATCGTGCTCCTATTTAGTCGAAATTGGAGATTGAACCCGATTTCGCCTTACTGGGTGCGCTGACGACGCACCGGGAAAGCCGGTTCCTTATTGGTTGTCGCGCACCACGGAAAGATGGGGCAAAAGTATCACTGCGAACACGGTCGGTCAAGAAATTTAACCCTGCTCGTACTGAAAGTGAGCCCCCGATACCGCAACCAGAAATTCTCACGATATCTGGCTAGCGTTGCTGATCTCGACGCTTGAGTGCTTTTTTTGACGAGTACCAGACCCACGAAATACCAACGACAAACGAAAGTGTAACTAGCACAAATAGCGCCTGTCCTGCAGCCCAGCTTTCTGCGCTCCGACTCCGGTCCGCTACCAAAATCGACATCACGGTAGCCCCGGTTCCGAGTTCAGACTCTACTTCTATATCGATAGCCCATACTCCGGGGTGATCCACATCGAGCTGCGCCAGGTAGTACACCGGGTCGAATGGCGAATTGAGTGCCGGCGAGTACTGTTTTTCGCCCTTTTCCGAAGGCGTCGCAAAAATGCGCACAATCGCGACGGGAATATCTTCACCACTGACGGCATCTCGCACTCGCACTGCGAACCGTGAAATACCGGGTATCGGAGCGACCGGACTCACCTGGGCCTGGATCGTGTACGGTCCAACGACATCCTCGCCGATGATTCGGTAGCCAACAATGGCCTCTTCGGTCTGGGTGTCCTGCGCGTACAACAGCGATATCGAACTGGCAAGCACAACCGCGAGACCGATGAGCGCACCGAGTGTGAGGCTTGTTCGGAGCTGGATTACAGGTACTGGTTTTGTATACAAATCGAGATCATTAGCCCAGCGATCGATGTCGCGATGGCTTCAGGTTTGGTAATTAGTGAATAAACTGCGTTCAATTCTGACGCATAAATCGTAAATTGGGTAAGGAATTACTTCTTGGTTCACTACGATCTACTAATTCGAAACGGAAGGGTCCTCGATGCCGAATCGGGCCGCGATGAAACGGCCGACGTGGCTGTTACCAACGGCGTGATCGAACGGATCGAGCCAAACATTGATCCGGCGCAGGCTCAGGACTCGATCGACGCGGTCGGTCAATGGGTCATGCCGGGAATGATCGACACGCACGTTCATGTAGCGAATGCTTCTGATATGGGGCGTATCAGTGGCCTGGGACTTCAAATGGTAGCGGCAGCCGGCGCAACGACGGTTATCGACCTCGGCGGAAGTATGGAAACACTGGTAGCTGGCGTGGCGGCACGGGGCTCCGGGGTGAACGTCGGCAGTTTGGGCTACCTCAAGCCGGGTGAGACGGTACCAGAGGGCCGGTTGAGTCCTGACGTGATTGACAAGATCGTTGAGAGGGCGTTGGAGGCTGGATCTCTCGGAATCAAGCTATGGGGTGGCTACTACCCGTTCACCACGGACGAAACGGCGAGGTTTATCTCTACTGCCAACAAGATGGCAGCGTACGTGGCTTTTCACGTTGGAACCACCGGAACCGGCTCCAGGCTCGATGGACTGCGCGAGATTCCCGGAATACTCGGCAACACAGGGCGGCTCCATATCGCCCACATAAATGCCTACACCCGGGGATCAATTCTTTCGATCGAAGAAGAAATTCATGAAGCACTGAGCATCGTCGATGACCTGAGGGACCAGGTCGTTTCGGAGGTTCACCTCGCGCGACCAAACTTCACTCTTGGAAAATGTGACGAGAACGGCAACGTGTTGGCCGATGTTGTTGGGAACTGCCTGCGACTTCAGAACTACGAAACGACCGACGAAGGGATTAGAGCTGCGCTTCGTGACGGCTACGCGTCGACTGTTGAGGAGACTCGCACCGGGCTGGCTCTTGTGACGGGTGAACGAGGTGTCCAGCTGTTCGACGAAGGTAAAACGGATGTCTCTCTGAGCTTCCCAGTGAACAGCGCTACATCAGCTTTTCAGCTCACGGCCGCGAAAAACTCCGAGAACGAGTTCATCATCGACGCGATCGGAAGTGATGCCGGTGCACTACCGCGCAACGTGAATATCGAGCAGGCGATGAGACTTGTGAAGTTTGGAGCTCTTGAACCGCTCGAAATGGTTCTCAAACTGAGCCTTAACCCTGCAAAAATGATGGGACTGGGCTCGAAAGGGAGGCTTTCCGAAGGTAAAGACGCCGACCTGACGGTGATCGATCCTGATGCAGGCAAGGCAACCTACGGAATTGTAGGTGGAAACCTGATCATGATGGCTGGCAGGGTCGTCGGATCGGGCGGGGCGATTCTCACGACCGAGCGGGGTGAAAAGGCTGTGTTGGCCACCGGAATCGACTACCAGCTTCTCGATATAACTCAGGCGATGATCTACGCCGGTCGCGGTTAATCGATATCGTCGGGTACCTTCACGTTCCTGAACGAGAAGTAGATGGCGAAATCGTATACCAACTTCAGACCGCCACCGACCAGCCAGGGAGCGACGGTGTACGCCCCGGCCCAGAGAAACCCGGTCACGGTTGAACTGGGCATTCGACCCAGTCCTCGCCCCAGATTTGCTGATCCTGCCATCACCGTACGTTCTTCTGGTGGCACAAGGGCCATCATATACGACTGCCTCGTCGGTACGTCCATTTCGTCGAATATTCCGCGAAGCATCCAGATGCTCGCCGCAATAATCGCACCCGGTGCGAACGCAAACGCTATCAGGCAGATATTCGAGGCAACCTGGGTCCAGACGAACGTGTTGAGCAGCCCAATGCGTCTGGCAACTGAGGGCGCCAGCCATATAGAAACCAGATTCAGCCCTTGGGTGGCTATCATGATGGCAGCGATCATCCCCTCGTTCATGCCGTACTTCTCGAGCATCCACAGAGCGAAGAAGGCGTCGAAGATCATCCCGCCCGCAAAAGAATCGACACCGAACAGACCCGACAACTTCAGAATCGGCTTTCTGGAGGGCGTCTTGAGCGGATTCACAAGTAAAGCACCCGTGCTGGCTTTCGATTCAACTGCCGGCGATAATGCGAGGTATATGGCGGCATTAAGCAGGTTGATGCCCAGATATATGGCAAGAAGAATTTTGTAGGCGTCGACCACTTCCCAGTCACGACCAGCTATCAAATATGTGGCGACACCGACTAGCGCGCTGCCGATTGCTCTGCCACTGGCTGACGATACGGACAGATTCGAAAACGCGCGGGTACGAGACTGGGAGTTCGTAACTTCAGTCAGCGACGACTGTTCGAGTTGGAGACTCGGTCCCCAGTGCATCCCGCTACCTGCATACGATCCAAAGAAGGATGCGAGCCCGATCAGCCAGACGTTTTCAGTGAAAAACAACATGAGGATTGCGAGCGCTGTAATCACCGAAATAATCACGAACCAGTTGCGCCGAGAGATCGTGTTCGCAGTGAACATAACAACTATCGAAAACAGGAAACCCCCGACCAGGCTGGCACCCAATACGAGACCGATCTGCGGAATGGAGAGCCCGATTTCAGCAAGATAGATCGCCAGAATTACGGCGATCAGACCTCGCCCCATATCTCGCAAGCCTCTTCCTGCGTAGACGATCAGGGCGTCAAAGCCCGGACGGCCTTTCTGGTCGGAGGAATCGTGGTGATTCGAAGATGTTGTTTCTGAGGTTGTCATCATCAGTTGTAAGACGCGGAGTTTAGACCTGCCCCACGATAAGTGCCGGCACCGAACGAACGTGTCGTTGCACGGATACAAGTGCATCAACAGAAGTTCTGCGGATCACTTCGAATCTGTCTACCGATACGACTTCAATTCCATCTACCGGTTCAAGGATGTCGAGGAAGAACGCGCCAATCGCGTCAGGAGTAGCGGTCGGCGTTGCTGTTGGTTCTGATGCCGACGTTGGCGGAACCGGGGTCGCTGTTGCCGGAACAGCCGTTGGCTGCGCCGGCGGAGTAACTCTCATCGGTACTGGTCGAGGGATTGGATTCGCTTTTCGTGCTTGTCGGTTAGCTCAACAGTTTCATCGCCGATCTCACCCGGATCACGTGACGCGAGCTTAATGACTGGTTTGAACAGGAAGCCCTGGCGTTGCCCGCCTACCAGGCATTTATCGACCTTGAAATCGTCAACTAACTCGAACGTGATCTCTTCATCGATTACATAGATCCAGCCTTCGCTGGTAGCCGAAACCTCGATGTTGTCGGTTGTTACATATACAACGGTGATCAAAGGATCCGGTGCCTCTGTCACTCGTACTTCAAGCATGCCTGTTCTCGATATCAATTTTTCATCACCGGGAACGGGCGTGGATGTAGATCCGGAAGCACTGGGTTTCGTCGTTGGTGACGGCCCGGGAGACACTGTAGATGCGATGGTCGTTTTGTGGTTACTGGTGCGGTTTCCTATTCACCGCCTCCACTAATACATCCGGCAATTGCCAGTACGATAAGTCCAAACATCATCGCGAGCAGGAGTCATTTGTTCGAGATTAATTATTTCTCCATTTGTCTTCAATTCTCAGGCTTCTGACGCGAAAACGTGCCAAGAGATTCATTCGCAACATGCGGCAGGCAACCATTCTAGTTATTTCTGAATCCCTTGGCACGCCTTCGATATAGGTATATTCGGACAGTGAAAATTACGGAGTGGTTACCGTAACCGTTACCGTTCGATTACCGCTTTCGTTACGCCCCCGTTACTACAAACTAGCAAGCCTCTGTAGAATCCCCGTACGCAATTCAAAATTCGCCCAAACGCGACACACTAACCGCTCAAGGCAGGGATCTGGACTATTGGTAACTTCTCAGAAATTTGATTCGGTACTCAAGGGCGGCCGAGTAGTTGACCCGAAAAACAGTATCGACGGTCAATTCGACGTTGGGATTCGGCACGGCAAGATTGCTTTAGTGGCCGAAAACATCGCACTTGAGCAAGCCGATGACATCGTTGATGTTTCTGGCCAGATGGTAATGCCGGGCCATATCGACACCCATGCCCATCTCTCGAGTCCGTTCAACAGAAGTGTCGATAGGGCACTCGGACACGCCATGCTCGTCGAATCGGGAACCACTACGGCTCTCGATCTTGCTGGCGACCCGACCGCGATGGCGGAGGGCATGGTTACGCGCGGGGCGGGTCGGATCGTTGCTTCGCTGATGGGCCTTGTGCCGCACTCTACTATTTCAGAAGACGACCCGAGATCCGCGACTCTCACAGATGTGATCGCCGACGTCAAAAAGCGTGGCGGAATCGGGGTGAAAATGCTGGGCGGCTACCATCCATTTACACCGGAAGCTTCCAGCAACGTTGTAAATGCCGCCAACGACCACCTTGCCTGGGTGGCTTTCCACGTTGGTACCAAGGATTCCGGTAGCGATATGACCGGGCTTCGAGAGGTGCCGGGGATCACTGGCAAAGGTCGTCTACACGTAGCGCACATCAATTCGTACACGCGCGGCATGATCGACGACCCGCAGGAGGAAGTGAAGGAAGCACTCGGGATCATCGAGCAGATGCGCTCGCAGTGGGTCACCGAGGCGTACCTAGCACAGGCGAACGGTACGAATGGGAAGTGCGATGAGAACGGCGATCTCGTCTACAACGTCGCCCAGAATTGCTTGAAGGCACGAGGCTATCCAACGACCGACGAAGGAGTGAAAACTGCGCTTCTCGATGGCTATGGATCTGCACTTGTTGAACGTGGCGGTCGAGTAGTGCTGGTTACCGGGCAGGAAGCAGTCGATATCTGGGAGACCGCTTCGACCGATGCTTCTCTCAGCTTCCCTGTGAACCCGCCGACCAGTGCTTTTAGCCTTGCGACCGCAAAATACGACGATGGGACGTTCCGGGTCGACGCTATATCGACCGATGGCGGGTCGCTACCACGAAACGTGGCTATCGAGCGGTCTATGGCGCTTGTGGCTTTCGGTGCACTCAGCATGAATGAAGCCGTTACCAAGCTCAGTTATACGCCGTCACAGATGCTAGGGCTATTTAACAAGGGACATTTCTCCGAAGGCGCTGATGCCGACGTAACGATAGTGAACCCGAGAACAGGGAAGGCATCAATGTCGTTGGTCGGCGGTGAGTTGATCATGCTCAACGGCAGGGCGATTGGTAGAGGCGGTACGTGGCTGGTGCTCGAAGATGGCAAGGATGCAGCGGCAGCCAGTGGACTCCTATACGAGGTGATAAATCTCGAAAACAGCCGACTCTACGAGAACTGGAGCTAAACGAACGGTTCATCGCCTGGAAGAATTTGTAAAAACATCGGCACTGCCGCACACAAGAAAAGGAACACGTGAATGTCGTTGAAGGATCGAATAGGTTTCGACGCTGGAAAAACTCGGCTGGAAGACGCCATTCAGTGGGCGATTGATAACGAGTTTTTCTTTCTTGATTTCAACGCCGACGCGGGTCCCAATCACATGGACACATTCACACCCGAGCGATCGCGCGAAGTTCGGAAAATATGCGAATCGAATGGTATTTCCATAGGACTGCACACTCTTTCAGCCGTAAACGTCGCTGAGTTCTCGCCACACGTTTCGCGTGCCGTTGAGGAGTACATGCGAGCGAGTGTCGATCTCGCCAACCAACTCGACTGCGCATGGACGGTTGTGCACGCCGGATATCACTTTTCAGGTGACATACCCGAGCGAAAAAAGGCCTCGATCGAGCGGCTGAAACGAATCAGCAAGTACGGTTCCGACACCGGACAGCGAATCTTGCTCGAGAACTTGAACTTCGAACCCGACAGGGCCGAAATACACTACATAGCCCATACCGTTGAAGAGCTTCGAGAGTACTTTGATGAGATTCCAGCCGAGTATTTGGGCTGGGCGTTCACTGCCAACCATTCGCATCTGGTCCCTGATGGGATAGATGGCTTTCTCAATGAGTTCGGAATTGATCGCATCGGCGAGGTACGGCTCGCCGACAATGCCGGCGACTACGAGGTCCATCTCGTTCCCGGTGAAGGCAATCTCAACTTCACAAATCTGTTCACACGTCTCGAAAACTTCGGGTATAAAGGCCACTACTCAATGGCTTACGGAAGCGACAAACAAAAAATTGAATCACGCGACCAGCTCTCGGGGCTGGTTTATCAGCAACGCGCGAAGGCGAATCGAAAGGCCAGTACTGTGAATCAGGTCGACAATATCGAGTCCAGCACGATATTCCCTAAAGGTGCCACGACCCACGGGCGTTCGACTCGTGCCCCGGCAACCGGTTAGATCGGCATGGTGGCTTCAGCACACCCGTACGCCTCTCGAGCCGGTGTGGACGTACTGCGAGACGGTGGAAACGCCTTCGACGCCGCGGTAGCAGTAGCAGCCATGCTCAATGTCGCCGAACCGTACATGTCGGGATCAGGCGGTATTGGCATCGGGATGGTCTACGTCGCAAAAGAGGGCCGCACACGAGCGTTGAACTTCTCGGGGCACGCACCAAATGCCGCACAGCCAGAGATGTATGACCACCTCAATGCTGAGACGGGCCCGATCGCGCCAATGGTGCCGGGCAATGTTTCGGGCTGGAT
>CAYTAO010000004.1:0-215 GCA_964435915.1 uncultured Dehalococcoidales bacterium | reverse complement strand
GGGCTGGATGACGATGCACGAAACCTACGGAAAGCTACCGTTGTCGCGGGGGATGCGAGATGCGATCCAGTACGCAGATGAGGGCGTGGTGCTCACGCCGTTCAACGCGGACATGGTCGAAGAGAATCTTGTGCGAATCGACCGGTTCGGCACTTCGCAAAAAGAACTCGTAATCGAACGTGACGGAATGCGCGAGGGAACGCTGCTCCGCCAGC
>CAYTAO010000003.1:48601-55354 GCA_964435915.1 uncultured Dehalococcoidales bacterium | reverse complement strand
TTGCAGCGAACGACGACGCGGTTATCTGCGAGGGTGGATAGCGCGCTACCAGACACCATTTGTTCTCACCAGAAGATATGGTCGCACCCACGGTTGCGTTGGTAGTATTCGCCGCGACTCTGGCACGGACCACGGTCTTGTTGTTGTCAAAACTGCTGTCAAATCGCCCTTTATGACTCAACAATGAGTCGCTAACCAGCGACGAAAATTACGAATACCAGTGACTTTTGAGAACAAAACATGGCAAAACGAATCAACAGGGTTATCGAACTCATCGAGGCAGGCGAGCCGGTTTACTACACCGGCACAGGAGAACTGACCTACGAAAATGGCCTGAAGCAGGTCAGTACATGGGCCGATTTCCTTATTACAGACTTCGAGCACTACGCATTCGACGTCGCCGGACTCACGGCGTTCATGAAGGGTTTGGTTGATGGCGGACCAACAAAATCAGGCCACCGAACTCCTACCGTAATTTCCACGCTGCCTTCCAACTGCCGAACTATCGAAGAGGTTCGAGCTAACGCCTGGCAAATTCGTCAGGTTCTTTCGGCCGGGGTTCACGGAATTCTCCACACTCACGCACGACAGGCTGAGGCGGTTCGTGCGTTCATCGAAGAGTGCCGATACCCGTTCCACAAAGAGGGTCGAGAGGGCCTAGGTGAGGGTCAACGTGGTGCCGGTGGACAGGGTCGCCCTGCCGAAATTTGGGGTGTCACAGCACAGGAGTACACGAAGATTGCCGACCCTTGGCCGCTTAACCCAGATGGCGAGCTGTTTTTAGGTCTCAAGTTGGAGAATCAGGAATCAGCGGCGAATTCAGATGCTATTTGCCGGGTACCGGGACTGGCCTTCGTTGAGTGGGGTCCGGGTGACATGGGAATGTCGTTTGGTAACTCCGATGCTCACGACCCGCCATACCCACCTGAGATGGATCGGGTGCGAAACCAGATCAAGGAGGCGGCCGATGCGAACGGTTTGGCATTCCTGTGTTCATGGAACGACAAGAGCAAGGACGATGCAGGGAACTTGCAGGTTCTTATTGATATGGGTGCCAAGATATTCTCCGGTGGTGGGGAAGAGCGGGCTGCTACCGGACGAAAGATGACCAACCGCCAGATGCCCGTGTAGTGACACAGTCACGTTTTCTGCGAGGTCGATTAGGAGTTGGCTGAATCGTGTGATGGATTTGCTCAATAGCATTACCATCTTGTCCGTCACCACCGAATATCCCACCACTAGTGTCGGATATTCGGTGGTTGAGGTGTCATAACTCTCAGACCGCTCTTGCGGTATCCCGTACCAGATCCCTCGGCTTTGCTCGGGACGCGTCGTAATGAAAAAAGCGGGTGACTCATAATGAGCCACCCGCTTTTTCTCTTTGATTTCTTGCTTGATTCGAGTATTTACTCGCGGTTAAGCATGTTTTTCACTGTCCCCACAATGTCTTCGGGTTGGGGCATGAAGGCGTTCTCGAGTTCCCGGTTGTATGGGACCGGGGCGTGAGGGGAGGTGACTCGCTTTACCGGGGAATCGAGTGAATCGAATGCCTTATCAGCAATGATGGCGGCAAACTCGGAAGCCATTGATGCGCGAGGGGTGTCCTCGTCAACGATTACCACGTTGTTTGTCTTGGTCACTGACTCGATGAGGATGTCCTCGTCGAGCGGCGACAGCGACATCATATCGATTACTTCAGCATCGATCCCAATTTCAGCAAGTTGTTCGGCTGCCTTCTGGCAGGAGATCGACGTGTACGACATGCCGATCAGAGTTACGTCAGTTCCGCGTCGCATATAACGACCCCTGCCAAGCTCGATGATGTAATCCTCGTCAGGCACAAATCCTGTGAGATTGATCAGCTTTTTATCATTGACGAGGAACACCGGGTCATCGTCACGAATCGCAGCTGCGAGTAAGCCTTTCACTGAGTAAGGATCGGATGGCACGACCACTTTCAGGCCAGGGATGTGTGCCAGCATCGAGTAGAAACTCTCGGAGTGCTGAGCGGCATGACCGGTGCCGGCGCCAGATCGTGCGAAAAGGGTCATCGGGACTCGGGTTTGTCCACCGAACATGTAACGACTCTTTGCTGCGTTCGAAAGAAGTTGGTCGAACGCCACCGTTACGAAGTCGAAGTACATCAGATCGACAACCGGCCGAAGTCCGGTGAGCGCAGAGCCTACCGCAGCACCAACAAAACCTGCTTCAGAAATCGGTGCGTCTCGAATTCGTTCAGGACCAAATTCTTGAACCAATCCTTTTGTGGCTGCGAAAGGCCCACCCCATGCATCGAGTGGTTCCTTGGTTTCTTTGTCGAACCCACCGGAGATATCTTCACCCATGAGAAACACATCTTCGTCGCGAATCATTTCTGCCCTCAGGGTGTCGCGAAACACATCACGGAATCGAAGTTCTTTACCTGCTACTCCGTCGTAGCCGGGCCCAAGAGGATTATTTGCCTGTGAGGTCGTCATATCGGTTTCTTTTGTTCGTTATATTCTAGTTTTGACTGATGAGTAGGTACAGCTAACTGACGTTATCTCATACCTGGAATCGGGTTGGAGTAGTTGACGTATACGTCATCGTAAAGGGTTGCAGCATCGGGCATCGGGCTGTTCATTCCGAACTCGACCGCATCAAGCATTTCCTGCTCCACAGCATCGCGGATGCCTTTTAGCTTCTTGGCCGTCATCAGCTTCTGCCTAGTGACAGTCGTTTCGAAGTGCTTAATGGCATCTTTATCGTGAAAGTACTGTTCTTCCTCTTCTTTGCGGTAGTTCAGCGGCACGTCTGCATGGAAGTGACCGTGGTAGCGATAGGTCTTCAGTTCGAGGAATGTCGGGCCTTCGCCGGCTCTCGCCCGAGCGATTGCTTCGCCTGCCGCGTCGTAAACAGCAAATACGTCCATGCCATCGACCACAACGCCAGGCATTCCATAGCCTTCTGCTCGTGAGGCGATATCTTCGGCAGAGACTGCGTACCAGGATGGAGTAGCTTCTGCGTAACCATTGTTTTCGCAGGCGAAGATCACGGGGAGCTTCCAGACCGATGCTAGGTTCATCGATTCGTGGAGCACACCCTGTGAAGAGGCACCATCACCGAAAAACGAAACGCCGACGGACTCATCCTCAATTCCCTTGTACTTTGCTGTAAGCGCCGCACCGACAGCGAGCGGGATCGAGGCTCCAACGATTGCATTGGCTCCCAGCATTCCTTTCGAGAAATCGGCGATGTGCATCGAGCCGCCCTTGCCTCCGCACTGACCGGTTGCCTTGCCCATGATTTCGGCCATCATGGCGCTGGTGTCGAGCCCTTTAGCGATACAGTGACCGTGACCACGGTGGGTCGAACCGATCCAGTCTTTGTCGGTGAGATGTGCGCAGATACCGGTAGGAGGTGCTTCCTGTCCGTCCGACGGGTGAGTTACACCCATCGCATTTCCTTTAAAAGTCTGCTCGAGCATCGTCTCCTCGAAGCGGCGGATCCGATACATCGTGGTGTATATCCACTCCAACTTCTCTTTGGAGATATCCATCTTTAAGTGCCTCCGGCATTCCCTTGTGACCCAAAATTGCAATTGCCTAGCAATGTTCAATCCGCATTCGGGCGCGTGTTTTCAGATCAGGACGTGAGTCGAATCTGCCAGCGAAACCTCCTGCTGATATTTCGACAGTGGAACTTTAGCATCGGTAAAGCGGTTTCGGAGCCAGAGATCAGGTGTGATCTAACCGCGACCGATGAATCTACCCAGAGATTTTTTCAGTGAAACTTCTTCAGGCTTCTCGTCATGCATGACGCCATCGAGGAGAGAGTCGTACGGCGATGATTCGGTGCTGACAGCCGGGGTAACCGTGAAAAGAATTGTGTCTTCAGTTCCTGCCGTCTTACAGCGCAACGCCTGTTCGATAACTTCTTTGACGGTGTACATCGCATGTGGTGAAAGTACGATTCCTTCGAATCGGGTAAACATGAGACCGGCACTGTACGACTCGACCTGACTGTGTGCGACGGCTTCAACGTACTTTCCCTTGTACAAGGACGAAACGATTGGTGCGACGCCATGATATCGCATGGCTCCGGCGAGCACGCCCGGTGGTGCGTATTCACGGCCTAGTGTGTACATGGGAACCTGCGGCATCAGGCCTGCGGCATCGGCAGATTCTTCTGTGTAGACGCCCCGGGTGAGGCTTGGAGTTGATGCTTCTTCGACCGCCACGAATCGAGTGTTCCGACCCTGGATTCTTGCAGGCACGAACGGGGCTATCAATCCGCCAAAATGAGAACCTGCGCCGATGGAGCCGATGATGTGATCGGGGGCTTCATCAACGGCAGCGAGTTGGCGCTGTGCTTCAAGACCCACGATAGTCTGGTGAATCAACGTGTTACCCATCAGTGTCGGGATAGCGAACTTCACATCTGGGTCGATCGTCGCTTCCTCGTACGCTTCGGCGAGTGCGGTTGCTATCGACCCTGAGTCGGCACCCTGGGTTTCGAGTTGATGCTTTCCGACCCGGGTGTTCCCTGACGGACTTGCCTGAACGTCGACTCCCCACACTCGGCCGTATGCATCACCCCAGGCCAGTTCAGATTTCGGTTTGCGAACACTGTAAATTCGACTTTTCAATCCATATAAGGCGGCAGCGTGACCTATCGCGCTGATCCAGACTCCTCCAGCACCGCCAGTGACAATTCCTTCGGCTCCGGATTGCTTGGTGTAGAAGGCCTGCGGGATAGCGGTGTTTGATTCATACGATCCACTCGGGCTGCCTCCTTCGACTTTGTAGTAGAGCTTCGCAGGGGTGCCCAGTTCTTGCTCGAGTACTGTGGCCCTGAACATAGGAGTCGGGCGCCACTGTTGATATGCCTCGCGAACTTCTTTCGGAATGTTGAACGTTCGGCTCTTTGCATTGAGTTCTTGCTCGATGATCTGCCGTGCAAATAGAGGTGCCAGTTCGCGGGCGGTTATGGGGAATCCTGACGGCGACATCATCGGTGGCACGCGGAACGGTAGATCGGCTTCGACGTTGTACCAGCGAGAAGGCATTTCGCGCGGGCTCAGCGTAATTCGATTGCCTGTGACTGTTGCCATCCGTTGGTCGTCCTTATCTATAGGAAGTCTGACGGATCTTTGTTTCCGATCCTCAAGACTCTCGTGAGACTCATTCCAGATCATGAAGGGTATCGCGAAGAACGGACTTTGAGCAGATCGAAACTCAGCGAATTCATTTTTGGAATATTTCCCAGCTTTACATGATCAGAGACCTCATTCTGGCAGTTGGGTTTGAACTCGTGAATGTTTCTGGGCGACAGTACAATCCAAGTTATCGTGAGACGAATCTAAATCGTGCCGTCAAACCAGTAGCTCAGTGTGGAAATCCATGAACAGTCGAGTACTTCCTGCCTCGAAACTCGGAGTGTTGATTCTCGCCATAGTCGTGCTTGCTTTAGTTGTTAGCGCCTGTAGCGGTGATCAGGGGGATGTTGGTCCTCAAGGTCCGGCGGGATCGCAGGGGGAAGCTGGTCCCCGGGGAGAGTCAGGGTCCCCCGGTCTTACCGGCCCTGCCGGTCTTCAAGGATTTCCCGGCCCGGCAGGACCAACAGGACCAACAGGACCAACAGGAGCGGACGGAGCGGACGGAGCGGACGGAGCGGACGGAGCGGACGGAGTGGACGGAGTGGACGGAGCGGACGGACCCAGGGGTGACGACGGTAAATCGGGTGTGCTGGCGATTGGGACCGGTCTGAAAATGGAGGGGTCGAACGAAGGCAATGCCGCGTTTGTGGATTTCGCAGGCTCGGGTGAAGCCAATACCGTTTCCCGGAGTGATCATGATCACGACTCTGACTACTTGACTGCCAGTGACGTTTCTTCAGGGTCGACCGATATTCCCTGGTCTTCACTTACCGGGGTTCCGGGTGATCTGAGTTCTGGCGGTGACGCGGCCTCAGTCGACTGGGAAAACATCACGAACCGCCCTAAGGGATTGGATGACGGTGACTATCCACTGACAACTTTGAACTGTACCGATGTGCAGAATCGGCCAAGTTCGTTGAACACGACTCTCGGCGGGATGGGCTGTGGTTCGGAGGAGATACCGATTTTCAATGGCTCGACCTGGATTTGCGGTGACGTGGGACCGTCTATTGGCGATTATGCAAGCTCTGATCAGTCTTGCAGTGCCGGATTAGTCGCGATCGGGATCGATGCGACTGGAAACATTCTGTGCACAACTCTTACATCGAATGTCGTGGTTCCATTCCAGAGGGCTCAGCACGTGGTTACAACGCTTGCGATCGGACCGGGTGATGCAGGGCTGTGGAACTCAGTAACTATAGGTGATGACGGTCTGCCGGTGATTGCCTACGAAGCAAACGATTCGCTGTATGTGGCACAGTGCGACGACACGGCATGTACGGCGTTCACACCCTCACTTGTTGAAGCCACAGGCCCAGGCGACCTTCACGCTTCGATAATCATTGGCACTGACGGACTTCCACTCGTTGCTTACAAACATTCCACAAATTCGAGCTTAAAAGTTGCTCACTGCGAAACTGTTGAATGTGCGACCAGTTCCACGGTGACCATTGAAGGTTCCGGCGATGTTGGGGACTTCACTTCAATTGCGATTGGTACCGATGGCCTGGGAATTATCAGCTACTACGACGTCACAAACGGAAATCTGAAAGTAGCCCACTGCAACACCACTTCATGTTCTTCTGCCGATAATACGGTGGTCGATGAAACAGGTG
>CAYTAO010000003.1:41113-48591 GCA_964435915.1 uncultured Dehalococcoidales bacterium | reverse complement strand
GGTGATGTTGGCCAATACACCTCGAGCGCGTTCGGCAGCGATGGATTTGTTTTTTTAAGGTTATTGGTTGTGACGAGATCTGCACTGAAAGTTGCTCATTGCACAAACATCGATTGCTCGACAAATACATCCTATACCGTCGATCTTGATGGCGATATCGGCAAGCAGACGTCGATGGTTATCGGGAGCGACGGGTACGGGTTGATCGGCTACTTTGACGATACCAGTGACGACTTGAAAATGGCGCACTGCTCGAACATTCCTTGTGCGTCATGGACCATTACATCTGTGATCACCAGTGGGGGCGCCGGGGACTGGAACTCGATGACTGTTGGGACGGATGGCAATGCAGTTATCAGCTACTACGATTCGTTCAATGGTTGGCTTGAAGTAGCTCACTGTGTGAATATCACCTGCACTGCAGCTACCAGCGTGGATGTCGACACCGCGGGGGGACTGGTTGGGCAACACACATCGATAACGATAGGTGCTGATGGACTGCCCCTGATTGTGTATCACGACGTGACTTCACGGAATTTGAAAGCTGCCCACTGTTCAAATCCGCGTTGTACCCCTAACGTAAGGGCCCGGTAAGAAACTGAACCTCAACATCAGGGCGTACCGGCACAGCGATTTGAACACCATTCTCGATATTGTGGTAGCTGCCTAGCAAATGGGTCTCGAATCTTCACGGGAAATCGTTGGAGATGGTCTAGTCGATCTGATCTACACGAACCCTGACGCGAGAAAGCGCGAACAGGTCGCAAACGCGTGCAGAGACGATGTACCAACACAAGTGTGGGCGGCTGAGTTCGAGGACGAAATAACCGGGTTCATTACTTTCAAAATAGACCCCGACCTTGAAAGTCGGGGTATCGGAACCCAGATCTACGAGTTCGTTATCGACAAAATGAAAGATGCAGGAATAAATGGTGCGATTGTGGTGACCGGTGGAGATGATGCGCACGCCCCACGAGGCAAGCCTTTGAAAAGGTTGCGTTTTCTGGTGCATTCCCATCACTCACGTACCATATCGAGTTCTAACGAAGTTCTTTTGCGCGCTGCGGTTTAGTTGGCCCCAAGCCTCACAGCAGATGAGAGAGATACTGAAGTAGTTTCAGAATGATATTGCTGGAAATTCTTATGACTGAGACGAGGGCTGTGGGTATGGATCAGTTGATGCTGGATATTGAAGATAACGAAAACTGTGGTTATTTCCCAATTCAGGTTTTCGAAACTCAGAGCGAGCCTCGTTCGGCAGCGACAATCACCGTTCCAAATATTCCCCAGAGTGACTAGCCACATGATATGGTTGGTTGGTGTTCAGAAGAAGGCGGAACGGCGTGTGAAGCCACTGCCGTGGTTGTCGGAGACTCGGGTTCAGGGCAAGCGTTGATGATCCACGGTGGTGATCACGGAGTACGGCTACGACCCTCCGATTCGACTTCGCCATGGTCTCTTGACTCTGGCGATCAGATTGGCGAGCCATACTTGCTGCTACAGACTTCAGTAGAACTCGTATTTTCATAAAAACATGCCTGCGCTGCGACTGCCCCGAATTGACCCCAACGGACTGTTGACACTGAAAAATCACTCGTGATAGTTTTCACTTGCAGTCAGTTTGAAAGATAGTCGTTGCGCGGGCGCGGGCGTCTTATAAAATTTCTTCGTGTTTTTCTTTCGGGAGCTTTGATAGCAGGGTATGGATCCGAAACCGTTAACCACAGCCGAGTGGGCTGAAGTCGGTAATGCACTCAAGTTCCTTTGGCTTGCACTGGGATTTGCCCTGATAGCGGGCTCGTCGCTTCTCACAGCACATGCGATCATACCTTCATTTGTCGACACCAAGACTGTCGCAGCGAAGTGGTCGCGATTCCGAGCGCCTCTCTATGTCGTAGGCATCATCTGTTTCATGGGCATTTTCGCTTCGCTGTACATGGCATCTGAGTACACTGATTTTTTGCACCGAATGTACTCAAGGTGGTGGCAGTAAACACTGCCCTAACCTTTACGTTAGTAGCTAGCTTCGGCTCGCTAGGACTGGAAAGAACGCTTGGCGTCGGAAAACGATCACTCTAACTCAAAATCGTCATCTTTACCCAAGATGCTCGTACCGTTACTGGCTATCGGTGGTCTGAGTGTAATGGCGGTTATGGGAGTTGTTGCAGCGTTCTTGATAACAGGTTGGATTGGCCAGCCGGTTCCAGTGCTCGGTTTTGAACAGACCTACGATCAGCCGATTGATTTCCCGCACACCGTTCACGCATCACTATTGCATCTCGACCGAGTCGCGGCTGACGGTCAAAAGATGGATGGTCTGGGACTTGACTGCACGTTCTGTCACAGGACTGTTACCACACAGGCGAACGCCGGGATTCCTTCCGTGGGATTCTGTGTGACCTGCCATCAGGTGATTGGTGCAGCAGACAACGTACAGTTAACGATTTTGCGTGATGCAGCGGATATCATTGGAGATGATGGACCTCAGCCAGTTAACTGGCAGCGTGTGCACCGCCTTCCCGACCACGTTCGGTTCGTCCATGAGCCGCACATCAGGTATCTCACTCAGAATCCGGCTAAGGTCAAAGGCACTACCGACGGTGTAACCCAGGGAGCCTCTGGGGTGTGCTCAACCTGCCATGGAAACGTTGCAGCTATGCAGCAGGTTGAACAGGTTGAATCTCTTAAGATGGGCCAGTGTGTTGATTGCCACCGCGATAATGCTGCTCCAACTGACTGTGTAGCTTGCCACCATTAATAAGTATTATTTTTCACTCGGGTTCTACCCGGTCTCAGATATTGAAACTGCGACAACAGGAACAACACTGACCAGATGAAGCTAAATCGACGAGAATTCCTAGCGCTTACCGGCAAAACGGCCGCAGGAGCTGTGATATTCGCAGCCTGCGGACTACCTGAGCGCGAGCTTATTGTTCAGAGTCCTGTGGACATGCCGGAAGATCTGGTTCGCGGTGAAGACGCCTGGTACGCCACGACGTTAGGCGAATTCTCAAACGGTGATGGTGTTCTAGTTCGTGTGATGCAGGGTCGAGCGAAGAAGATCGAGGGAAACCCTGATCACCCTGTGAACCGCGGCAAGGCAACTGCTCGATACGATGCAGCCCTTCAGCTCCTGTATCACCCCGACCGCATCCGAGCGCCGATGATCCGTTACTCGAAGAACGGAAATCTTGTCAGCGCTACCTGGGATCAGGCAGACGCCCGGTTTAAGGAAGCGCTTTTAAACGCCAATGGAGCGTTGTCTGTTGCCACCAACCCGTTGCGCGGTCATCTTGGCAGTGTTGCAAGCAAGTTTGCCGCTCAATACAACGGCAATCACATCGCATTCGATCCGATCGAACAGGGCGTACTTCACGGTGCGGTGAAGTCAGTACTCGGACTCGACCAGCTGCCGACATTTGATATTGCAAACGCACACACGGTGCTCTCGTTTGGTGCCGACTGGCTCGGAACATGGGGTTCGCCCGCACAGTTTGGTGTGAAGTACGGTGAGTTCCGTGAAGGTGACCGCGGTTACTTTATTCACGCGGAATCCCGTATGTCGCTCACGGCCGCAGCTGCGGATCTATGGTTAGCTCCGATTCCGGGTACTGAGGGCGACCTTGCTATGGGTATTGCCAAGGTAATCGTGGACGAGGGACTTGCCAGTTCAGCAAATGTGGATGCTTTCGCCACTGCCGTGCCCGGTGGCCTGAATGGTTATGGTCTTGGCGATGTTGCTAACCGAACAGGTATTTCGGCCGATCGAATTAAAAAAGCTGCCAGACAGTTTGGTGATCACACTCCTTCGGTTGCTTTCGGAGGTGGCTCTGCCGGTGCGCACACCAACGGCAGTTTCAACCTCGGCGCAATTTTCGCCCTGAACATCCTTGTTGGGGCCGTTGATAACGTAGGAGGGATTACTTCCAACCCTGGTTCAGCATTGAAGGATATTCCAGCATCCGCTACCGGGGCTTCGTTCGCAGCATGGGAAGCTGAGCTAGCACAGTGGCGCGCTGGCAACGTAGAGACGGTCATCATTCGTGGTGCGAACCTCGTTCATGGTATGCCTAACTCTGTGGCGATACGTGAAGCCTTGGAGCACGTTCCTAACGTTATTGCGTTCGGTACGGTTCACGATGACACGATGGATTACGCTGACCTTGTTCTCCCCGAACAGACGTTCCTTGAGGCATGGGGCACAGACATACCCGAGCCGGGCCCGGGTTACCAGGTTGTTGGCACGCAGCAGCCGGTGGTGGGCCCAACTATTTCACAGGATGAGTCTGGCCTAATCAGCGACGCACGTGGATTTGGTGATACGCTTCTGGCGATGTCGGACGGCTCCTACGGTTCGAGCATGGAGAGTCTGGTCAAGGGTGCACTGGCAGATTTACGCAGCACCGGTGCCGGATCAATTTCAGCTTCGTCTGATTCGCTATTCGCCAACGGTGCGTTACAACGTGGCGGGTGGTGGGACACCAACAAGGGTGGCTCCAGCAGCATAGGTAGGGTAAGCGTAGGTCAAAAGGATGCTGAATACTCTGACACCGGTACACTGGGCACCGGCCACGATTTCCATTTGGTACCGTTCCATTCCAATTCTCTGTTCGACGGTCGACTTGCATCGACTCCGTGGGCACAGCAGACGCCCGACCCTATTTCATCTGCTTCGTGGAGTACATGGGCAGAGATTAACAGCATTCAAGCTGATGAACTCGGAATCAGAGAAGGTGATGTTCTTCTGATTCGTTCTGGCTCAGGTGAGATCGAGGCACTCGCTTACCCGCACCCCGGTGTTCGGCCCGGTGTGATCGGTGTCCCAATTGGGCAAGGTCACCACAGGAATGGTCGCTGGGCCGAGGATCGTGGTTCAAATGTACTTTCAATACTCGTCGACGAGAAGGACTCCGAGACCGGATCCCTCGCGTGGGCTGCCACTCGTGTTCGAGTGCAGCGTGCTGGACGTCGAGTCAAGGTGCCGAAGTTCGAAGGTAACGTGGAAGCTCGACCAGTCGAGCCAGGCGTACCGATTCTGGTTGTTGGTGTTGGAGAAACCGCACATGCCGTGCAAGAAGCTAACCACCACGAATATCAGCAGCAGTTCATTGGTAAGGACCATGAGTAATATGCAGGACCAATTCAGATTGGCAATAGCCCGATGACAACAGCAGAACTTGGCGCCCATAACTGGGGCATGGTTGTCGATGTAGATAAGTGCATCGGCTGCAACGCATGTGTGATCGCCTGCCAGGCAGAGAACAACATCCCGATCAACACACAGGATCGTGTTGAACGAGCTCGTTCGATTTCGTGGATCCGTGTTGAACGCTACTGGGAAGGTGACTTCCCCGATGCCAAGGCTCGGTTTATTCCGATCATGTGTCAGCACTGTGAGAACGCGCCGTGCGAGCCGGTATGTCCGGTCTACGCCACGTATCACAACTCTGAAGGAAACAACGTTCAGGTGTACAACCGTTGTGTCGGTACCAGATACTGCGCCAATGCTTGCCCTTACATTGTTCGATTCTTCAACTACTGGGAACCAGTATGGCCGGAGTCGCTCCGTAATCACCTGAACCCTGATGTAACTGTTCGAAGTCGTGGAATCATGGAAAAGTGCAGCTTCTGCGTGCACCGAATTCGCCGTGAGACACGTAAAGCCCGAAGTGAAGGTCATGAATTGGTGGATGGAGCGATTCAGACAGCATGTTCATCGGCCTGCCCGACGAGTGCACTAAACTTCGGTAACTTCAATGACCCGAATAGCAAAGTGTCGAAGATGAAGAACGATCAGCGTCACTACACGCTACTCGATCAGTTCGCTACCGACCCCAACGTTATCTACCTAGCGAAGATCGATGCCGACAAGAAGGTTGGCACAGGAGAAGCCGCAGCACATGGCTAGTGAAGCTGTACACGCAGAGCATCACGCACCGCCGCCGGAAGTCGATGCCGATGTGATCGCACGAGAGCTGATTGCCACCACAACAGGTGCATCCGGTCGGTTCAAGGCGTGGACGTGGGGTCTGGGCATTCTTTCCATCGCCGGGATCGTTGCATTGATTATGAAATTCATTGATATCGGCGACGACAGCACCAAGTGGGGCTACGTCGCGGCGATGGTGTCGTTCCTGCTTTCCGTCGCAGGAGGAGCACCGATGGTGGCTATGGCCCCCGTCGTGGCAAAGGCCAACTGGGTACGACCTGTCACGCGAGTCGCTTCTCTCTTCTCGTTCGCTGGTATTGCGACGCTGATTATGCTGATCCCCTTGGTGGCGATACTACCTCCGTTGGTTACTGAGGGCGCCCGACGACGAACGATCTGGTACATGGCACCCGACTACTCACCACATATTTGGACGACAATGGCACTGGTACTCTTGCTGCTGACCGGCATCATGCTGTTCTACTCGGCAGCGCTGCCTGACTTCGCTTCGATGCGTGACCACTCGTCTGGCTGGCGTCAGCGTTTGGGCAAACGGCTTGCACGCGGGTGGGTCGGCACGGACGTACAGTGGCGAACTCTGCGTATGCGTATCGGCATGTTCGGGACGTTCTACTTCCTGATATACGTATTTGTAAACTTCTTAATCTCGTCTGACTTCGGGCAGAGTATGGTTCCGGGATGGCGTGACGCCATCTACCCCATGTACCACACGGTTTCTGGTTTCCAGGCAGGTGTGGCCGGGGTTGTCATTGCGCTCTACTTCTCACGCAAGTACATGAAGCTTGAGAAGTACGTGCACCTCGACGCCTTTTGGTCGCTCGGACGACTGCTGTTCGCCCTGACGCTGCTCTGGATCTACTTCTTCTATTCTTCGTTCATAGTGTTCTGGTACGGCCGGTCGGCAAACGACATTGCCACGCTTGAACTCTTGATCAAGGGTCCGATGATCTATGCCTTTATCGGTGGCCTGATACTGATGTGGTTTGTACCGTGGTGGATTCTCATCTGGAACAAGGTCCGTCGTGGAACCAATGCGATGGTTGTTGGATCATTCATCATCCTTGTCGGCCTTCTTCTCGACCGTATTCGTACGTTTGTTCCTGCGTGGTCAGTCCCGCCCGAACGGATTCACGAGAAGTGGCTTAAGGTAATCCCAGATACTTACTACCCAACCGTATTCGACGTCTTGATCATCGTTGGAGGTATTTCCCTTGTCGCGGTAACCGTTATGCTCATGACCCGTGTACTCCCGGTCCTGTCGGTATGGCAGGTTCAGGAATTCAATCTTCTAGCGAAACCCATCAAGTACATTCGAGGCCACGCGACGCTGGTCGCTAAGCCGGACTAATTTCAGTAACGAACTTGGCCAAGAGTGGCGAATAACTACAGGTAACTGACTAACAGATGCAACAGCGACGAGAACTAGATCAGGTCTACACCAACCGTAAACTCCTTAACGGTCAGCTAGACACGCCCAAGTGGTGGCTACCTACTGTCACGATTCTTGGACTAGTTGTAGTTGCCGGAT
>CAYTAO010000003.1:26828-41103 GCA_964435915.1 uncultured Dehalococcoidales bacterium | reverse complement strand
CGTAACGGGTCTTGCACGACCTGTTTTCTGGGGTCTGTTCATCACGACTTTCGTTTTCTGGGTTGGTATCTCGCACGCTGGGATTATGATTTCAGCCATTCTTCGCCTTACACAGGCTGAATGGCGACGCCCGGTTACGAGGGCCGCCGAACTGCTTACGGTGTTCTCGCTGTTGACGGCACTTATGTTCCCGCTGATTCACGCAGGGCGTCCGTGGCGTATCGCTTACTGGATCATGCCTTACGACGTTGCTCGGGGTATCTATCCGAACATACGGTCGCCACTCATCATGGACCCGGTTGCGATTAGTACGTACCTGACAGGATCAACCCTGTTCCTTTACATCGCTCTGCTTCCGGATCTTGGTAACCTGCGTGACCGCACGACGGGCTGGCGAAATGCCATGTACACGGTTCTGTCGCTGGGCTGGAGGGGCAACCCTCGACAGTGGAAGATGCAGACTGTTGGTGGAATTCTACTTTCGGCTTTGATGCTTCCGATTTTCGTTTCGGTTCACTCAATCGTTTCATGGGACTTTGCAATCGCATCAGCGGTTGAAGGCTGGCACTCGACTATCTTTGCACCTTACTTCGTTATTGGTGCTGTGCACTCTGGTGTATCGGCTGTGGTGACGATGATGGCTCTGATGCGATGGCTGTGGAAGTGGGACGACTTTATTCGCCCAGAACATTTCGACGCACTCGCACGACTACTTATTGTTGTTGCGACAGGTTGGTTGGGATTCACGTTCCTCGAGCTAACCTTCGCCCTTTACGGACAGGATGCCCCTGAGATCGCTCTGCGTGAGATGCAGATGCTGCAGTGGCCGTGGAATGCGTTGTTCATTCTCTTCTTCCTGACCGCTTATGCGATTCCCGTGCCCATGTGGCTGTTCAAGAGGGTTCGAACGAACATTGCCCTGATGTTCTGGACCTCGATTCTTGTGAACATCGGCATGTGGCTTGAGCGATTCCTGATTATCGTGCCGGGTCTGGCACGCAGGACGCCGTTTGTGTACACATGGGAGGCGTATCGCCCGAGCCCGGTTGAATGGACATTCTTCATTTGGTCGTTTGCATGGGTTACGTTCCTGATGCTGCTATTTTCGAAGTTCTTCCCACTCGTTCCGTTGTTCGAGCAGAAGGAGAGCCAGGTATTTACTGATGATGTAATGATTGGTCGGGCGAAGATCCCGGCTATCGTTAGGGAAGCTGACTAGAGGACGTTCTGATGAGCACACAAAGTATTCTTGGCCTGTTTCAGCAGCCCGAACCCGCCGCAGATGCGATGGATGGGTTGAAGGAAGCAGGATTTGAACTGGGCACATTCGATGTGCTGACTGGTACTCCATATCCGGAGGGTGCATTCGGAGAACATGTTCCGCAGCACCGCCTGTTCCGATACCCCGCGTTCGGAGCAATTATCGGTTTCACACTGGCAGTATTCCTAACATCGGTAACCCAGCTTGCGTACCCAATGGTGACCGGTGGTAAGCCGATCCTGTCGATTTTCGCAATGTTGATCATCATGTACGAAATGACGATGCTCGCCGGCGTTATCGCAACGGTGGTCGGAATAGTTATCGAATCCCGCCTCCCGAATATGAAACCCGGAATCTACGACACTCGAATTACTGAAGGCTGGATTGGCGTAGTAGTTTCATTCGATGATGATTCAAAAGTCACCGATGCCGAGCGCGTGCTCAACGGAGCAGGTGCGGTGGAGATCAAGCACGCCTAATGACTGCTATCCCAGCAAATATCAAGTCAATGCTTACACGTCGTTTCGCAGTCATAGTCGGCATGTTGATACTGACAAGCGTTACTACTTCTGCCTGTGCAGTTCAGGAATCAAACACCTATCCGGTGGAAACGTTCTCTGAGATGCACTACTCGCAGTCGTTCAAGTTGCAGGAGGCGCCTCGCCTCGCTCCACTAGCGAACGCAGTGGTATTCGCCTCCGCGGGTGGGGTAGATCAGGTCCTGAAAGTTCCTGACAAGCGTGAACGTGCGTACGACCCGGCAGTTGCTGGTGATCTGTATCGAATAAACTGCTCGGTTTGCCACGGAGTGGCCGGTGATGGTGAAGGTAATGCGAAACGACACCTGATTTCAAGTTCAAGTTTCTACGCAACAACCGGTGGCAATCCATACGCTGCACCGCCTAACCTTGTCGATTCGGCCAGAGAACGTTTGACCGAACGCGACATGATGGTTGGATTCGTTACTTCAGGAGCGGTGGTTATGCCGTCGTTCGGAAAACTTCTACCTGAAGAAGACATCAGGGACATTGTGAATTACATTTTCGATGACCAAACCGGTCTGAGTAAGTAGTAGTTCTAAAACAGTGCGTTATGTGGCTGCACTGTTCGTTAGCCCTCTTTGTTTATGGGGAAATCCCTGCACGGGGAAAGTGAAGTTATGGCATCCCATATTCCGTTCGTATTGATTGGTACGCGCGCGCTCCCGGGCAAAGCTACATCATTCTGGATAGCTAAATTTCTCATTGTTTTACTTATTGCAACTACTGGCTGTATACGAGAAGAAGACATCACGCTTGAACAGCGAGCACACCAGTTAGCGGCTCAGTTGATGTGCCCGGTTTGCGATGCACAGACCATCGATGGTTCAAGCGCTCAGATATCTCAGGACATGCGTCTCAAAGTCCGTGAGTTACTTGATCGCGGCGATACGAACGCTGAGATCAAGGATTATTTCGTACTACGATACGGCCCAGAAATTCTTGCAGCACCGGAAGGCGGCGGGTTTAACCTACTGGCCTGGATAGTTCCGGTTTTTATTGTGATTGGCGGGGTTGGGATTGCGTTATTGGCGATAAAGAACATGCGAAAAGCAGGAATGCGGGCGCGAGACACTCAGATTCAAGTTGATGATGAAGGTGATCTATCTGACTATCTGGAGCAGGTGGATCGTGATCTTGGCGGTTCGACAGAGATTATTTCCACGCCCGTTGCAGCTTCGGAAAAACTGACCGATTCCAACAATGAGGCAAACTCCTGATGGCTGATCTTGGAGTAACGGCCCTTCTTCTGGGTTTTGCGCTGAGCATGTACTCGGTGGTCGGTTCGATTGTTGGTGAAAAAAAGGGTATGGCCGAGCTGATCGTCAGCGCCCGGCGGGCCATGTATATGACGCTTCTTTCTGCCGTGGTTGCATCGGTGGCGTTGATCAACGCGTTTGTACAGAACGACTTTTCGATCAAGTACGTTGCAGATCATTCAAACACGCTCATGGATCGAGCGTACGTGTGGGTAGCGTTTTACTCAGGCAACGAAGGGTCGCTGCTTTACATTCTGCTGGTGCTGACAATCATTTCAGCCATTTCGATCTGGTTTGCACCCAGACGCCTTGCTCGCAGTATGCCCTGGACGATTGCCATACTGGCGGTCATTCAGCTTTTTTACTTTGGCGTACTATCGTTCGTTGCAAGTCCCTTTGAATTGCTCGATACGGTTCCTGCTGATGGTCGAGGCATCAACCCACTTCTCACGCACCCTGGAATGTTCAGCCACCCTCCACTGCTGATGGGCGGGCTTATATCAATAACCATTCCGTTCGCGTTCGCTTCCGGTGCTTTGATTGCCGGGAACTATGGCGATGACTGGATCGATGTTGCGAGGGTGTCTGCGATTCTTTCGTGGGGAGTTCTGGGCACCGGAATGCTGTTGGGTGCCTGGTGGGCGTACACGATTCTTGGCTGGGGTGTCTACTGGGCGTGGGATCCGAGCGAGAACGTAGCTCTCATGCCCTGGCTGGTACTAACGGCGTTTATCCACTCGATCATGGTCCAGAAGCGTCGTGGGATGTTCCGCATGTGGAACGTGGCGCTGCTGAACGTCGCGTTTGTATTGGCGCAGCTTGGAATGTTCATCAATCGAGGCGGCCCGGTCGTTAGCGTTCACTCGTTTGCGGCTTCGACCCTGGGCATTATTTTCATGCTATTTATGATCCTGAGCCTCGTATTCGCATTTGGACTGTTCCTGTGGCGAATGCCGCGCTTGAAGTCGGACCGAGCGATGGAATCATTCTTATCTCGTGAGTCTGCGTTCCTCGTAAACAACTTCCTTTTTCTTGCAGTGATGACCATAACTCTCTGGGGAGTTTTATTCCCGTTGTTCTCCGACCTAGCACGTGACGTATCGGTGAGCGTGGGCGCGCCCTACTTCGATCGCGCCAACGGGCCAGTCTTGCTGGCAATCGTTGTGATGATGGGCATTGGGCCGTTACTGCCCTGGCGCAAGGCTTCGGCTCGCTCTCTGAAACAGTGGTTCGTCTGGCCTGTGCTTGCAGGAGTTGTAACCGTTGGGATTTTGCTGGCTGTTGGCGTTCAGAAACCTATCGCGATAATTGCTTTCGGTGTGGTGGCGTTTGTGGCAACTGCGATTTCTGAGGAGTGGTGTCGAGGGACTGTAGCGCGTCACAGGTCGGGCGATAACTGGGCACTGGCGTGGTGGCGGCTCGTGAATGGCAATCGGCCTCGTCATGGCGGTTATGTTGTTCACCTTTCGATTCTCATGCTCGGTCTCGGGATTATTGGGACAAATTTTTACCAGCAGCGCACGGATGGTGCTATCGAGCTGGGCGAGAGTTTGGTGATCGACAACTATCGAATTGAATATGTTGATAATGGTGATTCGAGTCGGGCAGACCGGATCGCACAATGGGTCGAGATAACTGTGTATCGCATCGACAAGGACGACTACGCAGTCGAGATCGATGCTGCGAGGGTCGAGGGTGCTTCAGGTTTTACGCTGACGGACAGCACGGCGAGACTAAATGACAAGTATTTAGGGCAAATCGAACCGTGGCATGGTTTTTATCCTGATTTCAACATGGCCTCTGTCCGTTCGGGAATCAGGTCTACTCTTATAGAAGATATATATGTGATCCCCCGCGACTTCCTTGCTGATGGTCGAATTTCGCTCGCTGTGAGTATTAACCCACTGGCGTGGTGGTTGTGGGCATCGGGACCGTTTTTCATTATCGGCACTATGATCGCTCTGTGGCCACAGGCCTCGATTGAGCGAAGACGTTCGAGAGACCCAGTTCAACTTGGGCCCCCGGCCGTACTTTTGCCCGAAATTAAAAGTAATAGAGGCAAAACCTGATGCCAATTATTCTGGCCACATTACTGGCACTGGTTTCAGTTGCCGTGATCGTCTATCCGTTTTTTGGATCGAAACGATATCGATTGATTTCAGAAAGCTTTGTAATCAAAGAAAAACTTCGAGCAGAGCGATTGCGTATTTATCGAAAAATAATCGATATCGACGCCGATTATGCGTCGGGTGACTTGACCGATGACGATTATCAGCAGCAACGAAATGTACTTCGGATTTCCGCTGCGGAAATACTTAGAAAAGAATCCGGTTCGATATCGCCCGACACAGGACGCTACGAACAGCTAGAAAAAGAGATATCTCGTCTGAGAGACCAGACCGCGCAAACGCTCGAGGGCGGAGATACCTTGTGATGAACAACCACTTTCAAAATACCAGTAATTACATCCAGCGTTCGTTGCCCACAAGGTTTCTGGTGCTAGTGCTGATCACTGCACTGCTCGTGACGTTGCAGATGCAATCAGCAGGGCTTCCGGTTGCCAGTGCACAGACGCCGCCTGACGAAATAGTCGGCATCATCATCAACGGCACCGATGGCGGAGTTGTTCCTGAAAATATGGAAGTACTGTTGATGTCTATCGATATGGCCAGTAACCAGATCATTGAACAAGAATCTACAAATGTCGATGAAGACGGTATTTTCAGGTTCAGCAATCTAGTCTCGGGACCAGGTTTGAGCTACCGAGTTGTTGCGAACACTGGTGCTTACACGCCGTCAGTCGACATGACGACTGTCGACAATTGGTCGAATGTACGGATCAATATCTACGACCCAACCACATCTCTCGAAGATATTAACCTTGGTTCGTATGTGTTAATGATTCCCTCGATCGATGCCAGAAGCCGACAGGCCGGTATTTTGACGGTCATAAACGTAAACAATGCGGGCGATCGAATCTGGATCCCGGATATGAACGATCCAAGCCTGACAGGGTTGGATCTGCTTCGATTCAATCTCCCGGATGGGTTCACAGACCTGAACATCGAGTCGGAGTTGCCATCTGGAAATATACTCGAGATCGGCACCGGGTTTGCAATGACGAACCCAATTCCTCCCGGTACGGCAGCGATACTGGTTAGCTACACCATTCACTACGAAGGTGATGGATTCGATTTCAATTTGAAGTTACCTTACGGGGCCGGTCAGGTTCGAATGCTGCTGCCTAAGGATGCTGGCGTTATCAAGGCTCCTAAGTTGGGATCACTTGAATCTGTTGTGGTCGCCGATAACGTGTTCAATTCCGTTGAAGGTAACAACTTCGCTGTTGACGAAGAGATCAATGCCAATTTCACCGGACTACCACAGCCTACCGCTCTGCAATCTCTCTCGGATTTCTTCGACGGGCGCACTTACGTGATCATTATTATCTGGGTGGTTGGCATCGCTCTTCTGGCTGTCCTCGGTTACGCTCTATACTCATCGCGAAAGCACCCCAGCTTGAGTAGCGAAGACGTTGATGAGTTTGCGGTCCGTGGCGACATCGTGGCGGCAATCGCTGCGCTCGATGAAGAGTACAACGTAAAGCGCGATGAGCTAAAACGTCTTGCCCTGGAATTCGATGAGGAATCCCCTACCGACGATGACACAGATGAAGTTGATGCAAGCGATTCGACTGAGTCTGAAGATAATTCTTCTGAAGAGCCGGAAAAGTAGCTGTGGGACAGAGACGTCAGGTACTAATCGGAGTCGGTATACCGGTTCTTCTCGTGCTAGCGCTGTTCGCGTGGGGCGTCGTTCAGAACGATGGAGCGGCTGGACGACCGGGAATCAACGGCAAATTCGGTGATGTCGATCTTTCTGTCGAGCCGTTTGCCGACTTCGAATTAAGAACACTGGACGGTGACGTGATCTCGGTCGCTGATTTCCATGGGAAGGTTGTGGTGGTTGATTTCTGGTCATCGTGGTGTGCTCCTTGCCGGGCCGAGGGGCCGGTTCTTGCTGAGACGTACGACAAGTGGCAAGAACGTGGAGTGGAGTTCATTGGCATTGCGATTTGGGACACTGTTGATCCTGTTGAAGATTTCATTGAGCGCAATGGGATCAATTACATCAATGGAATCGATCCTACGGGTCAGATATCCATTGACTTCGGGGTAAGTGGAATTCCGGAAAAGTTTTTCTACAACACAGAGGGTGAGATCGTCAGGAAAATCATCGGTCCTAACACGAGCAAGACGCTGGACGACATTCTTACCAACATGACTGATGAGGCACTGGGAATAACGACGTCGAGATAGAGCAATCCCGACTTAGTTCATTCTGATTCCGCCGTCGACGTTAAGAGCCTGTCCTGTGATCGATCGAGCGCGGTCGGATGCAAGGAACGCTACAGCGTTGCCAACGTCTTCTGGCGTCTGTTCCCTGCCGAGCGGTACTAGCTCTGAGATCGTTCGCTGAAAGACCTGTCGGGGTGTCATTTCGTCGTTCTGTCGGTCGGTCAATTTTCGCCATTCGGAGAGGTTCACCGACAGTGGAGTCCAGATCATTCCGGGGCACACTGCGTTGACGTTGATGCCGTGCGGTGCAAGCTTTAATGCCCAAGCCTGTGAAACGTTGATAGCGGCGGCTTTCGAAGCTCCGTACCATGCGAATCCGGCCCGGCCGGTTCGTCCAGCGACCGAGGCGATGTTCACGATTTTGCCGTAGCCGCGGTCGATCATGTATTTCTCGACCGACTGCGTTCCATTCACGATGCCAAATACGTTTACGTCGAACGTCGATTGCCAGTCCTCTACGGTTGCAGTCTTACGAGTGGTGAAGTCGGGTGATCCGCCCACACCGGCATTGTTCACCAGAACATCTAGCTGCCCAAACTCTTCGAGGGCGGTCTCTACCATGTCGTCGGTGGACCATTGTTGTGTAACATCGGTCTCGCAAAAGTACGACTGAGTTCCGCCGGCTTTGATTTCTGTCACCACATCTCTGGCCGACTCTTCGTCCACGTCTGCAACGATCACGTTTGCACCACGGCGAGCAAGTTCGAGCGCTATTCCACAGCCTAAACCTTTGGCACCACCGGTGACTATTGCGGTTTTACTTTCGAAATCCATAGAAACTTCCACCTGTCGGGAACCTGATCCCGCACCTAGCGCATGTAGAACCCGCCGTCCACATTAAGAGCCTGGCCAGTGATGTTTTTGGCATCGTCTGAAACGAAGAACGCCACGGTATCGGCAACATCTTCAGGTGTTTGCTCTTTTTGCATCGGAATCTTTTCGGCGACCACTGCGTCGAAAACCTCCCGTGGAGTCATGCCGTTGTAGGCTGGAACATCGTTGGCATATCGGCTGCCGACCTGTTCCCACATCGGAGTCCAGAGCAGACCAGGGCAGATGGCATTGACAGTGATGTTGAACCGAGCCAACTCAAGCGCTGTCGACTGGGGCAGACTATTGACAGCGGCCTTCGATGCCGAGTTGTGAGGTAGCGATGGGCGCCCTTCCCTTCCTGCGATTGACGATAGATTCACAATTCTGCCTGATCGGCGTTCGGTCATCTGGGTTCGGAAAACGTTTGTAACATTTGCAACTCCAATCACGTTAACCTGGTAAGTCTGCTTCCAGTCTTCTTTGGTCGAGTGCGATCTAGTTTGCCAGCCGGATGATCCTGCTATTCCGGCGTTATTCACCAGAAAATCAGCAGGGCCGAGAGAGTCGATAGTCGCCTGAGCCAGTCCTTCGCATGCTGCGACGTTAGTAACGTCGATCACGAACGTCGCTGAGTTGCCCGATATTTCGTGTACCTCGGCTGCGGTGGTTTCGGCAGCTTTCTCATTTATATCGGCGATCATCACGGCAGAGCCTTTATCGGCCAATTTCAACGCGATCGCACGGCCGATGCCTGTTGCACCGCCTGTAACTACCGCCACTTGCCCTTTAAAGTTCATCACTAATCGCGCATGCCGTTGCGTTGTTTACGATCATCATCGGGTCGGGATTATACTTGGACACCATCGGAATAAATGCCGCCACAAGCGGCGCAAAGTATGAGTTTGGTGCGCGAATGGAACTACATTTTGACTGTCAGTAGAAAAAAGGCGCTTGAGTATGGTTACAAATTACTCGAGCGTCCGCGCTCACACCTCAGGGTTGAGTTGAACCAGGATAAGTCCGGTGTGAGCGTCACACATAAGGGACGGGTGCTTACTCGCGTTTTCCTGAATCGAAGTGGGATGAATGCCGCCTTCGCGATGTCGGAAGCAATGGCCATCAAACTTCCGGCGCTGGGTGGTAGCAATAGCGGGTTGGTTTCGACGGGCCTGCTCTATCGTGTGTTAGCGCTGTCGCAACTCGACTTTCGAAATCCCACGTCTTACGATCTCGCTGGCACCCTGGTCGACGAAGCTATATCGATGCAAAGAGGCGGCAGTACAACTTCAGGTGTTTAACCTCGTCACGCATTCCAATTTTTGCTCGTTTTACAGGGCAAAATTACAATATTTGATCTATATTCAAGATTCAAGTTCTCACGTGGTAAGCAGGGGAATTTCCTGAGGGTTATTTTTGGTCACACCGCTGATTTCAACTGCAACAGCAGGGCACGAATTTGGTCCGTATGATGTGACCATCCCAGCCGTCCGAGCAAACGCCTATGCTGCCGCGGTCGGTGGTGAGGAATCCCCGGAATACGGTGATTCGCTAGCTCCGATTATGGTTGTAGCTGCGGCGCTTACCAAATTGATTGATGACCTGGGCCTGTTTTCAGGTGGACTCCAGACGGTGCATGCCGGACAGGAAGTGAGCTGGGCAAGGCAGATCAAGACCGGTGAGCAGGTCGAAGCAACTGGCAGACTGGTGACGAATTCAGTCCGACGCGGCAACCACTTCGCGACTGTGGCGGTTACTTACCGTGACTCTTCGAGCACTGAAGTTGGAACCTCTTCAACCACAATTATCGTGAGTGGGGAGGCGTCCTGATGAGTCCTGAGGGCACACAACGAACGGTAGGCGACTCTCTTAGTGGCTTCGAGCGAAAGATCACACAGGATCGTGTCGATGCGTATGCCAAAGCATCTGGCGATCATAATCCAATTCATCTCAATGAGTCGTACGCGTCGACTACTCAGTTCGGAACACGAATCGCCCACGGAATGCTCAGCCTAGCACTGGTCACCGAGATGCTGGCAAATGAATTCTCTGACACGTGGTATTCAGGTGGCAGCCTCAAGGTCAGATTCAGTGCACCGGTGTTCCCGGGTGAAACAGTGGTCACTTTCGGGAAGATAACCTCTATCGACGAGTCCGACGGCGGGTTGACCGTCACTTGCACCATAGGATGTAAAAAACCCGATGGTACGGATGCCGTTGCCGGGCGAGCAACGGTACCGTTGGAATAAGATTAGCAGCGGCCAGTGCAGCGTTGCGGCGGTCGAGTAATACGGATCATAGAATGACTGGTGTTCCCAAAGACATAATCCGAATAGCCCTTGATGCGATGGGCGGCGATCACGGACCCGTGGTTACGGTTCCTGCTGCATTGAAGGCAGTATGCTCAGGCGGAGTGGCTATCGCACTTATAGGCGACGAGGCAGCTCTTCAGGATGAACTCGATAAATATGACACGCCCGCTAAACAACTGGTTCAAGTTATGCCATCTGACGGCGTTGTTGAGGAAGGTGAGAGTCCTGCCAGGGCGTTTCGCTCAAAGCCAAATGCTTCTGTCTTCGTTTCGGCCGGCGCAGTGAGAATGGGCAAGGCTGCCGGGTTCGTCAGCATGGGGTCTACAGGCGCATCGATTGCTGCGGCTACGGTTGTTTTCGGCACCCTCGAGGGGATTGATCGCGGCGCGCTTGGCGGGCCGGTCGTTGGGTACTCCCCGAACACCATCGTTATTGATCTCGGAACCAATGTCGACACACGCCCTGGGTTGCTGGTCGATTTCGCAGCACTCGGCAACGTTATGTCGAAGCTGATTTACAACAACGAAAATCCGCGCGTTGCGCTCCTAAGCGTTGGATCGGAAAAGGGCAAGGGCAATACGCTCGTCAAAGAGGCGACTGATCTTCTAAATTCCACTAACCTAAATTTCATCGGAAACATTGAACCGAATGATCTCCCGTTCGGCAAAGCTGAAGTTGTTCTTTGTGATGGATTCGTTGGTAACGTTATTCTCAAGCTCACAGAGGGCCTCGGTGACGCAATTGTAGACCACGTGAAAGAAGTCCTTGGAGAGAGCGAAGAAAGTGAAAAGCTTTCAACTGAAATTTTCGAACGGATGAATATTCTTGAAGCGTTCGGTGGTGGTCCACTTTTGGGCGTGAAAGGCCTCGCTATTGTTGGACACGGTGCCTCCGAGGTCAATGCTGTGGCAAGTGCAATCGGAACTGCAAAATTCGTAGTAGAAACCGGATTGATCGAGGCCCAACAGGGTGAACTCGATAAAATTCGTGCAGAAGTTAGTGAATAGCTGCCGTGCGCAGTGTGCCTTCTCGGCATCTGCGCACGGCAACGTCAGAGGTAAATATTGAGCAGCAATACGCCAAGAAGTGCACTGGTTACGGGTGGTTCACGCGGTATAGGACGAGCAACTGCTATCCGACTGGCGGCGAATGGTCATCGCGTTGCGGTTAATTACAACACTCACCCTGAAGAGGCCGAAGTGGTTGTCGAGGAGATTCGTTCTGCCGGTGGTATCGCGGTGGCTGTAGGCGGGAACGTTGCCGACAAAGAGAGTGCCGTCGCGATGATCGATCAGGCTGGCGAAGTGCATGGCCCAATCGAAATTCTTATTAACAATGCGGGAGTCATCAGCGACTCGCTGTTGATGCGAATGAAGGACGAGCAGTTCGAGTACACCATGAACGTGAACATGTACGGTACCTACTACTGCACACACAAAGTAATTCCCGACATGGTAAAAGGTCGCTGGGGTCGAATCGTCAACGTTTCCTCCGTGGTGGGCATGCGAGGGAACATCGGGCAGTCGAACTACTCTGCGTCGAAGGCTGCTGTGTTTGGATTTACGCAGTCGATAGCGAAGGAAGTTGCTACACGGGGTATTACGGCCAACGTCGTGGCTCCGGGTTACATCACGACAGCGACTTCGGCAGATATCTCAGATAAACAGCGCGACACTGTAATGACCTGGATTCCGCAGGGACGATTCGGTGAGCCTGACGAAGTGGCTCCGACTATCGTGTTCCTTACTACTGATGAGGCCCAGTACATCACCGGCGACATTATCCGAGTCGATGGCGGGATGGCCATTTAGGTCTGGTTGCACAATTTGAGTAACTCAAGCAACGATCTGTCCGGAAAAATCGCATTAGTAACGGGCGGTTCGCGCGGTATCGGTAAAGCGATTGCCAGTGAGCTTGGCAAGCGCGGCGCAACAGTAATCATCAACTACCTCAAGAATCACTCTGCCGCTCAGGCGACGGTTGATGGACTCGAAGCTGCAGGGGTTACAGCCACTCGGATCAAAGCGCATGTCGGCGACGAAGCCGCTGTTAAATCTCTTGTGGGCAAAATCGAAGAAGAGTTCGGACACCTCGATATTCTCGTCAACAACGCAGCTTCTGGTGTGATGCGCCCTGCGGCGGAGCTTTCGGCAAAGCACTGGGACTGGACGCTGAATATCAATGCCCGAGGACCGTGGATGCTTGCGATTGCTGCTTCACGGCTAATGCCGGAAGGTAGCCGAATCATCAATCTCTCCAGCCCCGGTTCTACTCGGGTGCTGCCCGCTTACTTTGCGGTAGGAATTTCCAAGGCCGCTCTTGAGGCTGTGACTCGGTATCTCGCCGTTGAGTTAGGTCCGAAGGATATTGCTGTAAACACGGTCTCGGCTGGCTTCGTGATGACCGATGCGATCGATGTGTTCCCCGACGAGCTCGGGGTGAAAGACATCGCTTCTAGGCCTACTCCTGCAGGGCGTGTAATCGTTCCCGAGGATGTAGCCAAAGTGGTTGCCATGATGTGCGGTGCCGACTCAGAGATGATCCGTGGTCAGGTGATTATGGTCGACGGTGGTGAAACGCTGTGGCATCAATAATCGTTTGTTTCATTAAGCCGTGCAAGGCAACCGATTTTAGCGAACTGTTGTCGCGGTACCGTCCGCGTCTAGTGCAGTCGTAGACCTCAGAAATGATTTGCGTACTAACGCGAGGCTCAAGTATTCACCTTGTTGAGTTTTCAAGTGTGATGCGCTTGTAACCACACCCGCCGGCTTCGAGTCACTCGTCAATTGCGTGCCCTCGACAAGTGGAATCTGGGATTCCAGCACTTTCACGTTGCGTTGAACCTTGTCGTAGGCGTCAAGACGGGCGATTACTTCCTGCCCAACGTAACAGCCCTTATCCCAGTCGATCAGATGCAGGAGTCCTGCTTCGATCGGGTTGGCGTGATCGCCATACTCGCGGTCGGAGCCGGGAATTGCGTTGGATATTCGGAATAACTCGAAATTGCGAGCATCAACGACTACCCCGCCAGAGTTTTCGAACGCGGCGCCGAGGCGGCTGAGTACGGTGGTCTCGAAGATCACATCGATCCAATCGATCCCGCGCGATGTATCAGAAACCACGTATACAGGGTCTTCGCAGAAGTCGACCCTTGCTGTGGTTTCTGGTTCAAGGCCGGTACTGAGTGCCGATTCGACCGTTCGACGAGCTTTGGGCCCAATCAGCGAGATGCGGGTGTGGGACTCTGAAAGATCTGTGAGTTCAGCATCTTCGATAATCGTGTAGTAATCGATTGCTGAGACCATTCGCTCGGAGTTTGGCGAGTCTGATATCAGTAGAAGTTGGTTTGCATAGATGTGGGCAACCAGAAATACGTCGACTACACGTCCGCGGTCAGAGGTTAGCGCGGTGCGACGGGACTGCCCCTCGCCGACGCCCAGAAGATCTTTCGTTGTCAGGCGATGAAGCAGATCAAGTACGTCGAGACCTGAGTGCTGAACGATAGTCGCTGAATCCCAGAGGAATATCCCGCAGCCGTTTTCCAGTGCTCCTAGCTGCAATTGATCAGCCATGTTCGGAATTGAGGTTTGCAACTGTTGTGGCTCTCGCAGTATCGTACGGAGGTACCTAGACCGAGAACGAGGTACCGCAGCCGCAGGTTTTGGCCGCATTGGGGTTGGCAAACTCGAAGCCCTTGCCGTTCAGGTCGCCGACCGCAAGGATCCTTTGGACCGGG
>CAYTAO010000003.1:23602-26818 GCA_964435915.1 uncultured Dehalococcoidales bacterium | reverse complement strand
GAGAAGTCAAGTACGGTTCCAGCGAGGAATACAAACGCCTTTTTGGGAACATAGACTTCGATCTCGTGTTGATTGATGACTTTGTCGTCGGCGTCTGGGCCTTCAACAATGTCGAGCACATACGTCAAACCGGAACAACCACCGCCCTTGACCGCAACTTTAAGACCGTATTTTTCCATGCCTTTGTCTGCAGCAAATTTCGTTACTTTGCTTGCTGCTTTTGCGGTGATCTCGATGGTGTTTATCGGGACAGAACGTTGTGGCGACATTGTCGTCATTGATTTTTTACCTGCTCTGATAGTTACTAGTTCTACTCACTCTACAGGCTCTATTCTCGCGTGAAAGAGACTTTTGCGCAAAAAGTCCGCGTAAGCTCTGCACCAAGCTTATTAGATGATTTTCGAACTACAATTGATGCTTCGTGTTAATTAGCTCTTGAAAGTAATGTTCGGATCGTCTGAATGACCGCAAATTCGAAATCACCTCGCATAGTTGTGCTGAATACCGGTGCAGCAAACGTACACAGTGTTGAAAAGGCGCTGCGGAAAGTTGGTGCCGACCCACTCGTAACCAGTGATCCTGCTGATCTTGCGATGGTTGATGCGGCCGTTCTTCCGGGAGTCGGAGCCAGCGATGCTGTGATGACGGCACTCAACAAACTCGAATTAACCGATCCTGTGAAGGAATTTGCTGCGTCGGGAAAACCGCTTTTATGTGTATGTGTGGGGTTGCAGGTGCTTTTCGACGGTTCAGAGGAGGGTGAACTGCCTGGCCTTGGGCTGGTTGCAGGCAATGTCGAACTCATCCCGACCGGGATGAAGGACGAGCTTGGATCGAGTATGAAGGTCCCACACATGGGTTGGAACGAAGTACAGTTCACTGGTGAAGCCGCTGAACGAAATCCTATGCTCACGGGCATACCCCAGGGATCGCACTTTTATTTTGTTCACTCGTACCAGTGCGTGCCCGATGAGCAAGCCGAAGTGGCTGCAACTACCGACTACGGAGTAGAAGTTTGCGCGGCTGTTGCTCGTGCCAACGTAGTTGGTACACAATTTCATCCTGAAAAAAGCGGTGACGTGGGTTTGCAGATTTATAAGAATTTCCTTGATCTTGCTTCTGCCAGTTCAAGTTAGAAAAGCGAAGCGACAAAGTATCTCGAATGGATATCCTGCCAGCAATTGATCTGAGAGGCGGACGCTGTGTTCGGCTAACTCAGGGCGACTACGACCGAGAGACTGTGTTCGATGATGATCCGGCTGCTGTCGCAAAGCGCTGGGTCGATCAGGGCGCACGGCGGATGCACGTCGTCGATCTAGATGGAGCCAGAGAAGGAGTTCGTGGCAATGCGGACGCGGTTTCGGCAATAGTCGATGCGATCGACATTCCTATTCAACTCGGAGGCGGTGTGCGGGATGCTGCCGAGGTACGTCGACTGATCGATATGGGGATCGATCGAGTGATCATCGGCACTGCGGCGATCGAAGCTCCAGGCGAGGTTCAGGCGGCTGTCGAGGACGTCGGCGCTGATCACGTGATCGTTGGAGTCGATGCAAAAGACGGTATGGTGCAGACCCGGGGGTGGGTCGCCCAGTCCGAAGTAACGACTATCGACCTTGCGCGACAGATGGTCGAACGAGGTGTTCGGCGGTTTATCTACACGGATACAAGTCTTGATGGCACATTGACCCATCCAAACTTTGCTGTAGTTGCCAAACTCATGGACAACCTACGATATCCTATTATCGTGGCTGGTGGGATCTCATCCATCGAAGACCTCGTCGGATTGGCAGAGTTGGGGGTGGAGGGTGCCATTTCAGGCATGGCCATTTATTCCGGTGCGCTGGACTTGAAACGCGCCATCGAAACGATTGATGCAATGACGACGGTGAATAACTAGTCCACCAACGGCACGATTTACTGAACGGAAAAGACGCGAATGCCAGCGAAAAATTTAGCAACCAAGATCGAAGCTTTACTACACCCATCTATCGAGGAAACCTACGACCCTCAGTCGATGATTGCTCTCGTGCCGATCCACAATGACCAGAAGGTCGCTGATATAGGTTCGGGCCCCGGCTGGCTTTCGATCCCGCTCGCCAAGTACCTGTATGCGGGCACCTGCTACGCCATCGATATTAATAAAGAAATGTTGAATCACGTCAAGACTCAGGGTGAACTGGCAAAACTCGGGAACATAGAAACCCTTCTTTCTAAAGAGAACGACATTCCCCTTGATGATGCGTCTCTAGACGGTGTGGTTTTATCCAATGTCTTGAACGAGGCAAAACGACCAAAGGGCCTGATCAAAGAGAGTGTGCGGCTCGTAAAAAAATCGGGTTGGATATCGATTGTTGAATGGCTTCCAATACAGACGAAGGCTGAGGTTGGTCCGGCTGCATCGAAGCGTCTGAATCAGCGGGAGTTGCGGGAAACAGTCGAAGCTCTTGGATTCACTACTCTGACGTCTCGACAACTAACCCCTCACCGATACATCATCGTTGCTCGCAAGTAGACCGGAGATATCACGATGTTGACGCGACGCGTCATTCCATGTTTGGACGTCGATAACGGTCGCGTGGTCAAGGGTGTCAGCTTTGTAAACATTCAAGATGCGGGCGATCCGGCAGAGCTTGCAGCGTTCTATAACTCCGAGGGTGCCGACGAGCTTGTGTTCCTCGATATAACCGCGTCGTCCGATGCCCGTAACACCATGGTCGACGTTGTCGAGAAGGTGTCGTCGGAGGTGTTTATTCCTCTCACCGTAGGCGGCGGGATTCGGTCGGTCGACGATATGCGCAAGATGCTCGAAGCTGGAGCCGACAAGGTTTCGGTGAACAGTGCCGCTGTAGCCAATCCTCAACTGATTGAGAACTGTGCCAGAGAATTCGGATCGCAGTGCGTTGTGTTGGCGATGGACGTTAAGAGGGTAGCCTACCCGGTGGTTGCCAATTTCGAAGAGTATGGCGAAGTTCCGGCTGAAGCTATTTTCCAGATCGTGACCCATGGCGGTCGCCGCCCTACTGCCCTCGATGCCGTGAAGTGGGCGTGGCTTGCTACTGAAACCGGTGCGGGTGAACTTCTGGTGACGAGCATGGATGCCGATGGCCAAAAGACAGGTTACGACAACGAGTTGCTTTCGGTTATTTCCGATTCAGTGACAGTTCCCGTTATCGCCAGTGGTGGTGCCGGAGAACTCGATCATTTTTACGCCGC
>CAYTAO010000003.1:20154-23592 GCA_964435915.1 uncultured Dehalococcoidales bacterium | reverse complement strand
GACGCTTTGACTGAGGGCAAGTCCGATGCTGTTCTCGCTGCATCACTTTTACACTTCGGCGAACTACGAGTATCCGAGGTCAAGTCGTATCTTGCCGAGCGCGGCATTCCGGTGCGGGAGGTCTAGTAGTTGGCAGTTACTTTGAGATCCGGACAGCCTGAGTTACCGGAAGCGATAGCGTTCGACTGTTACGACACTCTTTTTCTCAATTCACACGATGACTGGAAGGCCAGTTTTGCGGAGATTATTGAAGTGCAATACCTACCTCTAACTCCGGATGAATTTTGGACTCGCTGGCGCAAGTACGAGGTGAACTTTCGAAAGATTCGTACCGACCTCGGACGGCCGTACAACAGTCCACCGTTCAAGTCGTATCGACAGGCCTGGACTGAGTGCTTTCAGCAGGTGTTCGACGATCTAAACCTTGATGCTGATGCGAACGCAGCTGGTGATCGTGCGGCTCTGCACATGACTGACCGACCGGTATTTCCAGAAACCGTTGAGGCGCTCGCTTTGCTCAAGGGGCGTGTAAAGCTTGGAGTATTCTCCAACGCTGATGATGAGGGCTTGCTGCCGCTACTTGCTAGCGAGGGTCTTGAATTCGATTTCGTTGCCAGTTCTCAATCCGCGCAGGTTTACAAGCCGGCTCTCGCTGCGTTCGAACACCTATACGCGGGACTCGAGACCGATCCAAAGAATATCTGGTACGTGGGCGACAAGTTGTTTGACGATGTACTCGGTGGATACCGCTCAGGTGCAACGACGGTGTGGATAAACCGAAACGGTGAAGAGGTTGATCGCGAACCGGAACCCGATATCGAAATCAACGATCTTCGGGAGATTTCCGAAATACTCAAACATATCGGTGGGTAGGTTTCGGATAGTTCGCTCGTGATTCATCTGTCGTACTATCAAGTACCACCCGAAGTTAGCTTTTAGATAACTCCAGCTACCCCTTAACAAACGCACGAGGAAGTTCGAAATGATTCAGTTCGATGATCGCGGGCTGCTAGCAGCCATTGTTCAAGACACCGATTCCGGTCGGATTTTGATGCACGCGTACATGAACAAAGAGGCGTTGAAGCGCACGCGCGAAGGACCAGATGCTTGGTTTTACTCCCGCAGTCGGCAGGAACTCTGGCACAAGGGTGAGACATCTGGAAATTTCCTGAGGGTCACTGAAGTTCAGCAAGACTGCGATGGTGACGCGGTCGTCGTGAAAGTTAACCCGGTTGGCCCGGTGTGTCACACCGGAGCGGAATCATGCTTCGACACGGCCGTACTCGACTCAGCATTGTTCGAAGCGGACGGTTCATCTAAACGGCTTGGATCTGGAGTTCTTCAGGAGCTTCTTGATGTGATAAATCAACGGGTTGCTGACAGACCCGAAGGGTCCTACACCGTTCAACTCATTGAGGAAGGTCCTGGTCGGATAGCCCAGAAGGTTGTCGAAGAGGCTGCTGAGACTGCGATTGCTTCGGTGAGCCAGACAGCAGATGAAGTTGCGAACGAGATGGGCGATCTACTTTACCACTGCATGGTGCTATTGGCTTCGCTCAAAATGCCGGCTGACCGGGTCTGGGAAGTACTGGCCGAACGCCGCGGTTAGTCACTAGGCGTGGGTGGCGAGTCGGTTGGCGGTATTGGTTCCTGATGAACTGATGCTGTCGAGTTAAGCGGCTCGTACGGATCCGATGACATCTGGGAGACGTCGTCACTTGGAGTTGCTCGCTCTTCATCGATTGCAATCGCATACTCGATCGCTATTATCGCCACTTCCATCATTCCGTCGTCAGGCGGACGAGTGGTCAAGTCCTGAAGCAGGATATTGGGCGAGTTGAACAACCGTACCCAGATGTTTTGCTGATGAGTGCCAGCGTAACGAATGAATTCGTAGCTTATACCGGCGATGATCGGAACCAGAATAATTCTTGATACTACGAGGAACCAGAACGGGTCACGTGGGAAGAACATGAACATGATGATCGAGACGAGAACGACTGTCATCAGGAACGAGGTCCCACAACGGGGGTGAGCCGGTGGAAAGCGCCGAACTGATTCGATGTTTAGTGGGTCTCCCGCCTCGTGGGCGTGCACGACCATGTGCTCGGCACCGTGGTATCCGAAGACACGCTTGATGTCGTTCATCTTGCCGATGAGCCAGACGTAGGCGATGAACAGTCCGAGTCGAATTCCGCCCTCGACTAGGTTTGCATAGAAGTTGTTGGCACCAGCATTTTCAACTAGCCGTGAAACAAATACCGGTATCAGGAAGAAAATCACGATACCCAGCACGAGTGAAACAGTGAGCAATATTGCCATCGCTACGTTTGAAAGCTGGGCATCTTCATCATCGGCACTATCGTCGATCACTGCTTCATTGGCTGAAATCGTGAGTGACTTCATACCAACGAGTAACGTTTCGAGCAGAACGAGCACGCCTCGAACCAACACAATATTTCGAAGTGATGAGTTTGCCCAGGTTTCGAGTGGGATCGAGCGGCGAATGATCAGGCCGTCCGGTCGACGCACTGCGAGTGCAGCGCGACGCTGCCCTCGAATCATGACACCTTCGATGACTGCCTGGCCACCGTATAGAACCGGACGTTTTTGCAAATGCTGTACCGAGTACACCGTTGAACTAAAAAAGGGGCGCCGGTTGACGCCCCTTTTTGTTTAGCTCTTGTCGGTGGAGCCGCCCCCGTCAAGCTTGTACCGACGCATCATACGCTCAACACGACCCTCGGTATCAACGATTCTTTGTTCACCGGTCCAGAAGGGATGGCACTGACTGCAAATTTCAGTTCGCAGGCTTTCGCTTGTTGAACCGACTTCCCAAGAGTTTCCACATGCACAGTTCACCGTGGCATTCTCGTGGTACCTCGGATGTATCTTGGCTTTCATATCTTTTTCTCGCTTGACTAGGAAGCCGAAGGATCGACGTGTACTCGCTTGCTGTTCTTGCGAGCATAGTCGAACCTTACTTGACCATCAACTAGTGAGTAGATGGTGTGATCACGGCCAATGCCGACATTCTGACCGGTGTGGAATTTCGTGCCGCGTTGCCGAACGATGATCGCTCCTGCGGTTACAGTTTCGCCAGCGAATGCCTTGACACCCAGACGCTTGCCTGCGCTATCCCGACCGTTGCGGGATGTCCCGCCACCTTTTTTATGTGCCATTTATATGTCCCAGACTTCTGCAGATATGTAGGATTGGCTATTTCGCCGAAATCGTCTTGATAGTTACCGACGTAAAGTTCTGTCGGTGACCGCGCTTTACACGCTGACGTGTCTTGTTTTTAAAGCGCAGCGATATGACCTTCTCGGCCTTGCCGTGTTCTGCGATCTCGCCAATGACCGTAGCACCTTCTACTGAGGGAGCCCCGATGGTAAGTTTACCGCCTACTGATGTCATCAGCACACGGTCAAATGTGAA
>CAYTAO010000003.1:2321-20144 GCA_964435915.1 uncultured Dehalococcoidales bacterium | reverse complement strand
ACTGCTACAAACCTGTGTTAATAATTGCGTAATTTTCTGTCATGCGTGTCTCATCCGTTCGTTACCCAACCCAACTATTCTAAATACGAGTCATCCGCACGGTCAATTTCAATTTAGTTGGTTTTAGATTACATTTGCCCTTAAAACAGTTTCTTGCATGTAAGAATCGAATTCCGAGAGCGCCCAACGGGAGTCGCAATATGGCAAAAGACAGTTCAATGCTCGATGGGACTACAAGCAGTATCAATGGTGCAATACGTAGTCTTGGGCTTGAAGATGATATGCGACAGGTCCTGGTCGAGCCGTGGCGGGAGATTCAGGTTGGGATGCCCGTTCGAATGGACGATGGGGTTGTTCGGGTGTTCAGAGGCTACCGCTCACAGCACAATGCGGCTCGTGGTCCCTACAAGGAAGGTATCCGGTATCACCCGAACGCCGATCTGGAACACGTTCGAGCTCTCGGAATGCTAATGACCTGAAAGACCGCCCTCGCTGATGTGCCGTTTGGTGGGGCAAAGGGTGGTGTATCGGTAAATCCGAGAGAACTGACGACCAGCGAACTAAACCGTCTTACGAGGCGCTACACAATGAGCATGCACCACGTGCTTGGGGTGAATCGAGACATTGTGGCTCCTGATCTTGGAATTACTGCTCACACGGTGGCGTGGATCATGGATGCTTATGGATCAATTCACGGCCACACGCCGGGGATTGTGACACGCAAACCGATCGAGCTCGGCGGATCGTTGGGGAGAACGGAAGCACCGGGTCGCGGGGCTACGATAGTTGGATGTCGTGCGATAGTCGATTCGGGCTCGACGCCGGATCAGAGCACTGTCGCAGTCCAGGGATTCGGTACGGTGGGCGCTTCTGCGGCAAGGACTATGTTCGACCGTGGGGCGAAAGTGATTGCTGTTTCGGATGTTGATGGCGCAATCATAAACACGTCGGGACTCGATATTCCTGCACTCAAACAATTAGTGTCTGAAGGTGGAACAGTTTCTGATTTCGATGATTCCGACGCACTGCAGAATGCCGCGTTACTCGAACTGGACTGTGATGTGCTTATTCCGGCAGCCATCGAAGACGTAATTACGGCGCAGAACGCTTCGAGCGTGAAGGCGAAAATCATCATTGAGGGTGCGAATCGACCCATCACTTCAGCTGCAGATGAGGTTCTAGTTGATGCGAATCAGAGTATTGTTCGGGATATTCTCACCAATGCCGGAGGGGTTGTTGCTTCGTATTTCGAGTGGGCGCAAAACATTCAGGTGTTCAACTGAGAGCTCGAAAGAGTCAACCGTGAACTCGATAAGAAGATGAACGAGGCCTACGACGTCACTAAGGCATACGCTGATCGAAATGGTGGATCCTTGAGGGAGGCTGCATTTGCAGTTGGCAGGGTTTCCGAGGCGATCAAGATTAGAAGTTACGTGGGCTAGCCGCTTAGATAATGTCGAATTCCGGAATCAGTACGCTCTGCTCTCTGGCGAATCTAACTTCGGCGCCGAGCGCAACTGACATGAGGAGAGGATCGGAAAGCACCGATCCCTTTGCCCGCGTGAGCGCGCGGGTGAGTTTAGGGTAATGCCAGGCTGCCGCTTCGTAATCGTCGTAGATTCGGTCGTCTTGTATGCCGCACCATGGTGCAAGCCTTAGTCGGCCATTGTTTTTTTCTGTGATGTTCCGCTTGGGTCCGAGGAAGCGTGTGATCACCGACTCGAACTCTGAAATCATGGTTTCCTGAGAATACTTTGTTGAGATCTGCGATCGGCCAGAATCCAGCAGATCGGGATCAATTGAGCCTGCTGCGACGACCGCCTCCGCGCTAGCCTGAATATCGCCATATGGCACCAGTTCGATGCCGTCGATGTCGGCAAACTGTCTGAGAGCACCGACCGGGGAACACACAGCGGGCGTACCGCTGACAATCGATTCGAGTGGTACGAGTCCGAATGATTCGATGAAAGAGCCAACGCACAGCGTCACATCACCAGCAGCATAGTATCCGACCATTTCGGACGGACTCAACCAGCGGTGAAGTTCGACAATATCACCTGCACCTCTCGTTTCAGCAATTCTTGTTATTTCGTCAGCTGAAATGTTTGTTTCATCGAAGTTCGCCGCGTACGGATGCGCGGGGACCAGCAATCTGACATTGCGAGACGGGTTTAGCCTTTGAGTTTCGACCGTTATTTGAATTGCCTCGTCAATTCCCTTGGTCGGCTCGGGCCGGTGTGGGAATAGCAAGATCAGGTCGTTTTCTTCTCTGGCTCTGATCTCTCTCGGGAGCGCTGCGTCGGGTGGCGATTCTGGTACGTGTAAGCCATTTGGGATCGTTACGACAGGTTCAATCGATTTACGGCCTGAGATTGCGACTGTCGCTTCGACGCATCTTTTCAGATACTCACTCGGCACTATCGTCGTATCGGCCGGAAGACTGAGCGTCGAGATCAACGCTTCCTCGTACGTGTAATCGTGAATCGAGCGGACGATCGCCATGCGGTCGATCGCGTGCCTGAGGTATATGGCATCAGCGTGGAGGTAGACCCGATCGGCCCAATCCGCAGCTTTTCGTAGCACGTCAGACGTTTGCGCAAGCGCTGCGGGTGAGACCTGATGCGTGGCGGGAAACGCACATCGCAATTTCAGGTCTGGGTGAACTGGAACGTTGCCGACTTCGAAATCACCACTGTGGGAATCTGTTCCCGTGCACCAGATCTGGATATCGTGCCCGTTGTTTTTCAGTCCGGCCGCGACATCGGCCAGTATTTTCTGCGACCCACCTATCACGTGGTCACTGAACACCGGGGCCACAGAAATCGCAGCAATTCGCAAAAGCACTTCCTAGTCGTTGTTACCACTGGCGTTTTGATCTGTGAATCCACCAAACTGGCGCTGGAACCAGACTAACGGTTCGCCGCCCGCTACTTCGATCGCCTCAACCTCTGCGATGAAGACGGTGTGATCTCCGGCCTTGTGTGCGGCCGAAACCCTGCATTCCATGGCAGCGATGGCTCCATTAATAACCGGGGTATCAGAAAGCCTAGTCACATGTTTAGGGTCAAGTTTGCCACGAGATTCTGGTGGTGATGCGAAATGCTTTGCTATTTCTGTCTGCCCGGTGTCGAGGATGCTCATCCCAAAACGACCGGTTGATTCGACCAGCCGGTGCGACTCTCTCGACTCGCCGATCACGACAAGCACTAATGGGGGATCCAGTGAAACCGATGTCACGCTGCTTGCCGTCATCCCGTGAAGCGATCCGCCGGGTTCAAGAGTTGTAATCACTGTGACACCGGTAGCGAATCTTGACCACGCGTCGCGATACATCTCACCAATTGATTCGGCTGACTGCAAACCTGTGCTCCTTGCCCTGACGTGCTTGCGGAGTTGTTCCGGGTAGCCATGTGTCGAACGAATGCCCGGTGCAAAACGACCGGTAGCGGGATTATAGACGGGTCGGCTGTTATCTATGTATCCATTCAACCGGCTCTGGATCGACATATCCAGATAGCTCTACGTAAGCGTCTCCAGAAATCGGCAGCCCGTTCTGCATGCCTTCGACCGTTACTTTGCCTTCCCAGTAGGTTGATGCTGCAGGGAGTCCCCCCTGTACTTCTTGATTTTCCGCGACTGGGTTCAGCACCAAAGCCATCACCAGCGATTCGATTTCCATGGTCCATCCTGAGGGATACTCTGCACCAGTGGCCGGACTTGTCCATTCACCGGTTGTCCTGATGTCTATGCCATCTATGTCACCTTGAAGAAATTCGGCTTTGCCGGCGGGGGACATGTAGGTGCCGTAGGTTTCAGCAATCTCGCCGTCGATTCCGCGGGACTGGGTGATCATCAGCGATCCGCCGTCGTCTAGTTGGACTGCAAACCACTGCCAGCCGGCGGGCTTACCGAATACAAAAAAATCCCCCCACTGATGATCAAACCAAGCCGAGCCTGTGACTGCAAGGATTTCACCGTTTAGCGTGAGTTCTCCGATTGCCTGTTGACGTGGCCATGAGTAGTAGTACGTAGCACCAGTTTCTGTGGGTACCCAGCCAATTTCGTTATGTAGCATGACGGGTGTTGTTGCTTCGAGCTGGAGTGAAAGGCTCACATGTTCCGTTTTGGCGCTGAAGCTTTGACTTCCGGGGTTTGATGAGACGCCATAGTCCCAACCGGCTATTCCGAGAGACATAGCCACCGATGTTGAGTTTGTGTCTGGTATTCGAATTCCAGCTTCAGCACGTGAGACATCGAAGTGTTCGCCTGTTTCAACATCCAGTAGTCCAAGTTGAGCGACAAAATTCTGTTCGCCAAGATCAGCAGCAGCTTTGAAAACTACAAAATGGAATCCAAATTCCCTGCCTGATTCCGATACGAGATGCCCTGAGTGGTACCACCATTCCAGTCGTGAATCGTGTGCAAGCTCATCCTTGGTGAATTGGACTGGCGCTGGAGTGGCTGTGGGATTTGGTTTCGCGTTGACCAGCACTTCTCTGGGGCTAGCCGACGTAATGCATCCCGTTGCGCTCAAGAACACCAAAAACATGATTGAAAGGGAGATACGCCGGTGATCAAGAATCATGCTTCACCGTCGTTTCTGGAATGATTCGGTCGAGCCATCCAGGGAGCCACCAGTTCCATGGGCCAGCAATTCGCATGATCGCTGGTGCAATGAGTGCCCTAACTAATGTTACGTCGACTAAGACAGCTATCGCCAGACCGAGTCCGATCGCCTTCACCACAACGACATCAGCGAGAACAAAGCTGGCCGCAACGACTATCAGGATCGAAGCAGCTCCCGTGATTATCAGGCCGCTCTTCTGCAGCCCTTCGGCGACGCTCGCAACGTTGTCACCGGTTCGATCGTAGGCTTCAGATACCCGAGACAGCAGGAATATTTCGTAGTCCATGCTCAGCCCGAAAATGATCGCGAACAGGAGGATCGGTAGAGTCGCCTCGATCACGCCCATCGCCTCGAAATTGAGCACTCCGCTGAAATGACCTTGCTGGAACACGAATACCAGAGCGCCGTAGCTGGCCAGAATCGAAAGTACATTCAGTACTACGGCTTTCAGAGGCAGAATCACTGATCGGAACAGCAGCATAAGCGAGAGGTAGGTGACACCGAGCACGGCTGCGATGATGTACGGGAATTTTCCGTAAAGTACGTTGACGATATCGGTGATTTCACTTGCGCCGCCATTTACGTGCAGCTCTCCGCCGGACAATGCATCTGGCGGGATCAGCGAACGAATTTCTGTTACCAACTGGCGTGTTTCCGGGTAGAACGGATGAAGGTCGCTGTGTACGAGGAAGAGGATTGCGCCTTCTCGAACCGACTCACGTACCATGCGGGCGGCTGTTACGTCGGTAATAGATTCGGGATGCTGGTAGAGAAGTTCGTACTGGTCGGGTCCGAACGTTTGATCGAGATTCACGATACTCGTGACGGCGGTGACTCCTTCAAGCCGCTCCAGTTCACGGCCAATATCGTAGGCGTCCTCAAGGTTTTCACGAGCGAACGGGCTGGCGTTTTCATCACCCGGCTCAGCGAAGGTGTAGGCGACCGGGATAACTGTTCGAAGTGCGAATCCAAACTCCTCCCGAAGAACGTCGTAGCCTTGTCGAGATTCGAGTGAATCGGGGAGGATCGTAGCGTCGACCGTACCGAGTTTCATATCTAAGGTTGGAACGGCGAACAATATCAGCACGGTCGATGTTGGTACCAGAACCAACCAAGGCCGTTTCATCACCCAGTTCGAAAGCGGTACCCAGAAGCTGATACGTTTACCCGATCCGGTTGACGAACTGGATCGCCATCTGGGCACGATTCTGAATCGATTCACCCGGTGTCCAAGAATGGCGAGTATTGCTGGCATCAAAGTGAGGGCTGCAAGCAGGGCCGAGAAAATTACAGCGATTGCTCCGATGCCAACCGAGCGCAGCATCATGACATCGAACGCTATCAGGCTAAACAACCCAATCAGGCTGGTGACTGCCGAGAATAGGATCGCTTTGCCAGCGTGCGAAGAAGCACTGATGACTGCCTGATCGACTGTTTTGTCTTTGAGCAACTCTTCCTGGAATCTTGATGTATAAAACAGCGAATAGTCGATTCCGATTCCGATTCCGAGTAGACTGACGATGTTCAGTGCGAACACCGACATATCAATCCCTTGGGACATGAAGAAGACGAGCGCCAATCCGACTAGCACACCACCGCCGCCAACTGCTGCAGGGAGTGTGGCTGCAATCAATGTGCCAAATACGAGGAGCAGCACTAATGTTGCGATTGGGAACGCAACGGTCTCACCTCGGCGTAGGTCTCTTTCGCTCGCGAGAGATATATCTCGATAGAGTGCCGGTCCTCCTGTGATGATCATGTCGAGAGGCCCAGGGTTGACTTCGGCGGTGACGATTTCGAGGAACTCGATCGAGGCGTCCAGTTCGAGCGTAAGGCCTGCGGAAGCGTGAACCGTGTTGCTGGTGCTCGATGAACGCCCGGGATCATCAAGATGTGTTGCCACGTAAGCAATTTCACTGTGACCCGTTAGACCTTCGAGGGCACTATCGACAGCCGCTGAGAATCTTGGATCAAACGGTGCCCACTCTGGGTGGCTGAACACGAAATCGATAGCCAGAGTGGTTAGTTCGAGTCGCTCCTGGAGTACTTTTCGTGCCTGAACGGATGGGAACGATTCGTTTGAGAATCCACCTGGTTTAAGAAACTCATCTGCGCGGCCGGCAAATGGAAACGCACCAAGGATCACGACGGTCCACGTGGCTAGAACTATGTATTTGCGCCGTGCAGCGAATGAACCAATTGCCGTGAGCATGTGCTAATTCTGACTGTTTCTAGCCTTAATTTCAGTTTTATCCAACCTTGTTTACGAAAAATATGAGGTGAAAAGTCTTACTAGGGTCGGATTCTGTGTACTGCTCGTTAAATAAGACCGGGCTGTCCAGATTTTCGGACAGCCCGATCGTTTTCTTTCAAGTTGAATCGTTTCGAGATTACTCTTCAGACTCTTCGGCGACCACTCCGTCACCTATTTCTTTAACAGAAGCTACGGTGACCTCTTCGTCACCGTCGGAGGTTCCACTGTCGTTACCATCCCTTTTTCCGTTGCCGTTTCCCAGCAATGCCAGATCGATTTCCGCTCCGGCTTCACGCCGCTCAGCAATAACCCGGATGGCAGAGATCTTGTCACCGGTCTCCGGTACCTGAATTTTCACTCCTTGAGCAATTCGACCAGTCGATCTGATCTCGCCAAGGTTTGTACGAATGACCTGTGCTTTTTCGGTAACAAGAACGAGCTTGCCTGTGGAATCGGTTCGGACATCTTCACTGACGACAGCCGAGTCAGCAACTTTGCCGGTTTTAGGTGTTACTTTCAGCGTGATCAGCCCCTTACCGCCCCGCTTTTGCTGGGTGTAATGACGAAGGAGCGAAAGCTTTCCGTAGCCCTTCTGGCTGACGATAAGCAGGTAGCCCTCGTCGTCGACAACGTTCATCGAAACGATCAGGTCTTTGTTCTGAATGTTCATGCCCTTCATACCACCGGCTGCCCGTTGGCGCGCGCCGACCTCGGAGGACTTGAAGCGTATCGACATGCCTTCCTTCGAGACAAGAATAACGTCTGCATCATCGTCTGCAAGTACAGCTCCAATGAGGGCATCATCGCCCTTAAGGTTGAAGCAACGAAGCCCACTGCGGTTCATGTTGCGCAGAAGCGGCAGGTGCATTCGCTTTACCTGCCCGTATTTGGTTGCCAGGACTAGATAGGTATCTTCGAGATAGCTTGAAACAGCGACAACAGCGTGAACCTCTTCACGGGGCTCCATGTTGAACCCGAGGTTCTGCACTGGAGTACCGCGTGAGTTTCTCGACTGATCGGGCGCCAGTTCGAATACGCGCGATGCGAATACCCTTCCTCTGTCTGTGAAAAACAGCAGGAAGTCGTGAGTATTGGCGATCTGCAAGTGCGGCGTTACGTCGTCTTCTTTGGTCATGCGCTGACCACGGACGCCCTTTCCACCACGGTGCTGCTTCTTGTATGTATCGAGCTTGACTCGCTTCACGTAGCCGTTACGGCTCAGAGTGATAACGACATCTTCACGCGGTTCGGTGTCTTCACGACGCCAGTCACCAAGTTCTTCGGGGTGAACCTCGGTGCGGCGTTCGTCACCGTATTTTCGTTTCAGCTCCTGAGTTTCCTTGCGGACTACTGCGAGAATTTTCGCGGCTTCGGCGAGGAGTGCCTCAAGATCTGCATCGATTTTGAGAAGTTCATTGTATTCGTTTTCGATCTTTTCTCGTTCAAGTGCAGCCAGTCGGCGCAATTGCATATCTAGGATGGCTTGCGCTTGTATCTCCGAGAGGTCGAATCGGATCATCAGGTTCGAACGAGCTTCGTCGACATCAGCAGATGCCCTGATGAGTGTAATCACTTCATCCAGGTTGTCGATTGCGATCCTGAGGCCTTCAAGTACGTGGAGGCGTGCCTTCGCCTTATTGAGATCGAACTCAGCGCGCCTCCGAACTACCTGTTCACGGAATTCGATGTAGTGGCGCAATGATTGCTTGAGAGTCAGGACTCTCGGTGTCCCATCGACAAGAGCAATCATGTTGACTGAGAACGAGTTGCGAAGGTTTGTGTGCTTGTAGAGGGTGTTTAGTACTACGGCAACGTGTGCACCGCGGCGAAGTTCGAGGACAATTCTCATTCCTTTGCGGTCCGATTCATCTCGAACTTCACTAATACCCTCGATCTTACGGGCCTTGATCAAATCAGCGATCTTAGAAACAAGGTTGGCTTTGTTGACCTGGAATGGAATCTCATTGAAAACGATTCGTTTCCGTTCGCCACGCACCATGTCTTCGATCGAGTGATCGGCCTGAACCATCACACGACCACGACCCGTTACATATGCGTTCCTTATGCCTTCCCGTCCCCAGATGTGTGCCCCGGTTGGGAAGTCAGGGCCGGTGACAAACTGCATTAGATCATCGACCGAGGCGTCCGGATGCCCAATTAGATGAACTATGGCATCGCAGATTTCGGTTGTGTTGTGCGGTGGAATGTTCGTTGCCATTCCAACAGCGATTCCGGAGGCTCCGTTCACCAATAGCGCTGGCAGGCGCGCTGGAAGGACCGTTGGCTCTTTGAGTGACTGGTCGAAGTTCTCTCCCCAGTCGACGGTGTCTCGATCGAGATCGCCGAGCATCATTTCAGTAATCGATGACAGGCGACACTCTGTGTATCGCATTGCAGCGGCAGGATCGCCATCTACGGAGCCGTAATTACCCTGCCCATCGACGAGCGGGTAGCGGAGTGAGAAGGGTTGAGCCATTCGGACCTGAGCGTCGTACACGGACTGGTCTCCATGCGGATGGTATTTACCCAGAACTTCACCAACAAGACGCGCACTCTTTTTGTATGAAGAGGTGGGACGCATACCCTGATCGTACATGGCATAGAGAATGCGACGCTGTACTGGCTTTAGACCGTCACGCACGTCTGGAAGCGCTCTGGCCACAATGACACTCATCGCGTAGTCCATATAGGACGCCTTCATTTCATCTTCAATGTCAATTGGCCTGACACTGCCGACGTCGCTGTTGACCATATGTTTCTCCGGATAGGGTGTTGTTCTGAGTTCAGTACGCACTATTCAGGCGCGTAGATAGGAAGTTAATACCCCAACATTACGCTTTCCCCTTCCGCTGGATAGGTTAACGCACGCACGCGCGCCGCACGCGCGAGCCACGCAAGACCTGCCCGATTTGCGGTGTTATTGCTCGCTGCGTTCGACGAGGGCGAGCAGCAGGCTATCGAACCCTTTTGGGGTGATGTCCGTGAGGTGTGCGGGCCACTGAACACCGATCAGCCATTCACGGCCAGGCATTTCGATAGCCTCCACGACTTGATCCTCGGCGTATACAGATGAGAGCAAGCCGTCGGCCACCTGAGCTGGCAGTAGTCCATGTGTATGGGCGGATGGGACGGTCACCCACCCCGATCCGGCGATGGTGTAGCCGACCTTTCCACCAGGTGCCATAAACAGCGAGTGTTTCGTCGTATCACCATCAAAGGGACTACCGTGACCTATTACCTTTATGGGTGGCTGGCCACCCATTGCAACGTTCAGGGCGTGCATGCCCCAACCGATGCCCAGAACCGATATTCCCTTTTCAACTGCTTGATGAAGGGCTGGTGGAACTGATTCATTTTCGCCATACGTTCCGACTCCGGCAACCAGCAAGCCGGTTACTTCATCAGGGAGGTTGTTACTAGCGTCGAAAGATACAGCCTGACCTTCGCCGTGGGCTATCGCGTCGATAAACGGTTGTTGTTTTTCACCGGGTCGTACAAGGAGACCTACCTGCGTGGGGCTGTCATTTGGCATTGGGCATCAATTGAGTACTGGCTGAGCAACTGTGCGAAGACTGAACACGAGCCTAAAACGGGATGCCCCAGAGCCCCATCCATTCGGTGAGTGACTTTTCGATACTCAGGCCGTGCTTGCGAAGGTCTTGCCCCAGTCTTGCTTCGGTCGGACGATCCCTCTCGCCCTCGTTTTCTCCGGTGGGGACGAACGGGTAAAAGGCCTTCCGGTCGTACCTGTATATCCAGTACGTTCGAAGCCCTGAACGATATGTGTTGTCCTCCACGGTACCAGTGAAATACAGCTCGAACACGGCGGCAAGTAGATTGTCGCCAGCCTCGTTTGCTCCGATGGCATTACCGACGGTGTAAACGCTGGATACAAGGTCGTTAAAGTTACCGTCCTCCAGAACAATCCATCTCATCCCACGATCATCATCATGGATTTCGAATGCTGTTTTGGTAGCACCCTCGCCAGAATAAAGTATCGGATTCAGTTCGTTTTTTAAGTCGCTGAGAAACGCGTTGTCTTGATTGTCTCGATAGATCACGCCTGCGCGTCGCGATGGAGTGATTTCACCAAGCGTCTGAAGTTTTGCCTCAGCCTTGATCACGGTCGACATTGCCGACCAATCATCTTTTGGAGTTTTGTTCCCGCCGAAAAATCCCATGCCTATCGCAACCCGTAGCGCATGCTCTGTTCAAGTTCGCGTAGGCGCTTGATTCGTTCCTGAAGCGGGGGGTGGGTCGAGAAAAGGTTCATTGAACCTTCGCCCTTAAGTGCAGCGGGGATAATCAGGAAGGCGTTGGCCGTCTGCAATTTTCTGAGATCCTTATCGGGGATGATAGCTACTTCGCCACTGATTTTTTCGAGTGCATCCGCGAGAGCCCCCGGATCGCCAGATATTTCAGCGCCAGTGTGATCGGCGCCGTATTCACGATATCGAGTTAGCGCCAGAACAAGCAACTGACCGATAAAGTACACGATTATTGTGACGAGGTAGACCACCATAATTCCGCCACCGTTGTTGCTCCTACGCCCTCCATACCTCCGAAAAGCATGTTCCAGAACAGCATGGTCATCAGGAAGCTGGTAAGTGTGACGAGGAAGTTAGCGATTGCCAAAACTCGCATGTCCCGGTTTGCTACGTGTGCAAGTTCGTGGCCAATAACAGCTTGTAGTTCTCGTTCGCTTAGTCGCTGTTGAATGCCGGTTGTAACTGCAACGAGAGCATTTTTAGGGTTACGCCCAGTGGCAAATGCATTCGGGATAGCAGTGTCAATTACCGCAACCTTGGGCATTGGCATTTCATAACGATCTGCCAGAGTCTTGACCATCTGGTGCAGTTCAGGTTCTTGCTCGGCAGATACCTGTTTTGCTCCGGTCGACATCAGAATCAGGCGGTCGGACATAAAGTACTGAACTGCCACCATGATTCCAACAATCGGCGCAATGAATATCATCCCAGTGCCAGCTGCGTACAGGAATAGGGCGAATACCGCGTATAGAAAACCGAGCATGAACATCGTGAAGTACATGCGGGTGATTAATCCACGATCTTTATGGAATTTTCGCGTCGTAGTTGAACTCAAACTCGTCACCTCTGCGTGTTATATGAAGTATCACTCCACATTCACGTTCAAACTTACACGTAGAATCTTACCGGAGTGTGGGGCAAAGGTGAGAAATTATTCTTGCCAGTTCGTACTTCTCTAGCGACCTGATCGTCTAACTGGTATTACGGATACGGAGTCTCTTTAGATTGAACGAATCGTCGACACAAATGCCACCTCAGGCGATTACTGAGTCCGAACTTGAATACGTTGAAAAATCCGTAATCCGTGCAGCAGCAGAAGCAGGTGCATATGTAAACAGTCGGTTTGGCGGTGTGCTGGAGATTTCAAATAAGGGCGATAAGCCGGGCAAAGATCTCGTCACCGACGTGGACAAGAAAACACAGCAGCTGATCGCTGAGATCATGGCTGAGACCTGCCCGAGCCACCTTTTACTTGGTGAAGAGGATCCTCCGGCTGAGGACCCAGTTGCCGCAGACTGGCTATGGGTAGTCGATCCAATAGACGGTACGACTAATTTTGTGAATTCATCGTTGATTCACGCCGTTTCAGTCGCTGCGCTGTACCGGGGAGTTCCGGTGGCGGCGGCAATTTGGATTCCATGGTCAAACGATGAAAGAAGCCTGCTGATGCACGCGCGAACAGGGAACGGTACGTGGATTGGTGAGACGAAAATGAGTGTTCAATCACCGAGTGAAACAGGCGTGCCTGTCGCCGGTTCTCATTCTTCGGCACCAAGGTGGATTCGACAGGCATTTAAGGTTAAAAAGCCTTTGCAGGGCAATTTCGGTGAACTACGAGATGGTGGTAGTGCTTGTTACGAGCAGTTCATGGTTGCGCGAGGCTCGATGCAGTTTGCGATCACCGGTTTCGCATACACATGGGATTTCGCTGCCGGAACTCTTCTTACGCAGGAAGCTGGCGGAAAAGTGCTGGCGTTAGATTCAAACCGTAGGTTCACACCGTTGGACGCGTGGGGTAGAAACTATGCGAACGATTCTGCAACTTACGGTCGAATCAGGAAGTGGAAGGGACTCGTGCTGAGCGGCGCGCCTGAAACAGTCGATTTCATTGCTGAGAATCTGCTGCCAAAACGAACCGGATTGCTAGGAAACCTCCGGGCATTACTCGGTTAGCAGTTCAAATCACCCGGGTGCCCCGCGTGATCCGGGCACCAGATAAGGCTCTAGTTAAAGAGGCTTCGAATTGCGCCGAGTCAAACGGGCCTTCAGCCTTTTATCACTACTTATGGGTAAAACGCCACGTGGTCTTTACAGACGCGAACGGTATGTTCATCGTAATGTACCTGTAGCGCGTTTAGTAAGCTTGCACTCCCCGGCCATCTAGCGTTTTAACGCTGTTCGAAGTTCCGGGATGAGGTTGCCTTTGCGGCCTACTACCACCCGTTTCAGTCCTAGCCAGTCGGCCATTAGCCGGAGTTCGTCCATCAGGTTCGCAGCGACGTATTCGTGATCCTGACCTTGTTCAGCGAAGGCGCCTTTGACTCTCAGAACACCCTTATCCCGCTCCGCCTTTAAGTCGACACGAGCTACAAGATTGTCCCCGAGTAAGAAGGGGTAGACGTAGTAGCCGAACTGCCGTTTGGGTTCCGGGACATAGATTTCTATTCGGTAGAAGAAGTCGAATATACGCTCGATGCGATCTCGATTCCAAACCAGCGGGTCGAAGGGAGTAAGCAGCGCTCTGGCATCAGTGGATTCGACGGATTCGATATTTATTGGCGCGTATACCGGTTCATCCCAACCTTCGACGGTGACCATCTGGATTTCCGCGGATTCGACCAGTTCTCCCAGTCGCGCTCTGGCTTGAGCACCCTTGAGGCGGTAGTAGTCAGCGAAGTCTTCTGCAGTGCCTATACCGTGGGCCTGAACTGCGAGCCGTATCATCTCTCGATGTGACTCTTTAACGGAGGGTGTTGAACCATTGAGGTGCTCTGCCGGAATCACTCGCTCTGTAAGGTCGTAATATCGCGTGAAATTCCTGCGATCGGCTATCGATAACGTCCCGACTGCAAAATGCCACTCCATTGCAATCTTGCCAGACGTGTAACCCCACCATGGACCGCTGCGTTTTCCGGCCCCCTCGATATCAGATGCGGTCAGTTCGCCCCGGTCTCGCACCTGATCAAGGACATCTTCCAGAAAACCCGGTCGCTCCGAGACCAGTTTTGAAATTCGGTGGTTTGGCTTTTCTTTCACCATTCGAGCTACCCGTTCCTGCAGGTCTTCGGTACCCATTCGCTGCCGAAACAGGGGATAATCTTCAATGGGTACAAAACAGGCTGCGTGAGCCCATGTTTCGAAGATGGATTTCTCTTCGTAGGCGAGTTGGTCGAGTAGTTCTTGATCGTAATTGCCCAGTCGAGAAAATAACGGCATGTAGTGCGAACGCACGCACACGTTAACCGAGTCGATCTGCAGAAGACCCATCACACGGATCGAGCGGCTTACATCGTCGAGCGTTACTGGTGTTTCAGGTCGCTCACTGGAAAGACCCTGTGCACGGATGGCTATTCGTTTTGCATCTTGCTTCGATAGAGATAGGGGCATATCAGGTGGTTCGCCTAAACCATTGGCCACGGCACGTTGGCATCGGGATCGAGGTAAGGATAACGGCCCAACTCGATCATCTCTTTTGCACGTGTCACAACATCTCCAACTTCTGGTTGACTGATCAGCTGCTTCAGTTCAAAACTCAATTTTGATTCGGACTCCAGTACATCTATTAGCGCTTTGACGTCGTTTAGGAGGTGCGCCGGGTACTCTGTGCCGTTAAACTCGAACATCACGGTTCTGCGGCGTGCAAACTGGTTGAAGGTCAGACCGTGATCAATAGCCCACAGCTTACGATCATCGGAAACTATGCACGAACCGCCCTTGCGATCTGCATTGTGCACAAGGGCGTCGAACATCGCCATGTCACGAAAATCTTCGAGACGTTCGTTGCGAAGAGTGAAGTAGTTATCTGGTTCTCGGTCATCTGGAACAGGTGCGGCGTTGATAAACAACTGGACACTCCCCTCGCCGTATGGTCCTCCTCGGATGACTGTTGGAGGGATGTTCGGCCAGCCCAGTTCACGAGAAACCAAATAGGCTGCGCGCTCTCGATTGTGGAGTGTGCCAGTCGGAAAATCGCGGAGCAGTCGCTCTCCGGATTGGGGCTTGTAGATGCCGTAGATCGAAGCAGACTCGTCGATTTCATCGGGCACTTCTGCTTTTGTTTCTGGGGTCGAATCAGATGAGGAAGCACTCTGGTCCAGCAGTTCCGGGTATTTAACGGGATCAGTTAGCCGAACAACAAAGACATAGTTCGAGCCGCCAGGATGCAGCCTGATTCCCGTTATCGGCCACTCGGTGATTTGCTGGATTGGGACGTGACCTTCATCAGAACGGGAGTCCTGGTCACTCTCCGATTGAAGGCTCACGAAGGTCTTTCACCCAGTGGATTTTCCGTCGGGTTGTAGCCGTTCACTTTCGCACAGAAATGATTTTCGCCGGGAGTGAGTGGTGATTCGCACAACGGACAGGGTTTTCGACCAGCCGCAACAATTGCCACTGATCGTTTTGAAATCTCTTCCGCCTGAGATCGTTGAAAGCTGAAGATCACCTGAGCGAGCGGCTCAGACTCTTGTTCTTCACGAGATAATCCGGTGGCGATAAGCGTAAAGACATCAGAGGCCGGGTCGTGTTGAAGCGATATATCACCCGTTTTGAACTCCACGTGAACTGGTACAGCTGAGTCGATAGACGGAAAATCGAAAGGAGCGGGATCGGGTGGTGTTTCAAGTGTGGTCAGAAACTGTTTCAGCGAGATTCCCACCTGAAAGAGCTGCTCTTTTTCCATCCATACCACCGTTTCACCTCGCTCACTACGGGCGGTGATGTTGAACGTTCGCTGGCCAGGCTCGCCAATCGATTCACAAGTAAGGAAGTCGACAAGACCAAGATCGTTGCGTTCAAATTCGCTCAATCAAAGCTCCAAGCTCATGTAATTTTCGACTGGTGTGCAGTGGACGGATAATTAATACTTCGCGCAAGGTACTGGCACATTTTAGGCACGATCCGGTCTTCGTGCTAATCACTGCAGTGTCAAATGAAAGCGCTGGGTTCGCGCGGTTCGCTCAGTGAAGACATTTCCGTGCATTATCGATGTAAGTGATAGCATTAATGTTTAAGGCGTTGCAGAATTCAGGCTCTGTGAGACGGAGAAGAGTAGGTCGGATCTGCTGGTTGAGCGAGCCCGGTACGGTGAGAGCGGGTACCTGCAGACTGATCGAAAATCACTCCTGAGTCGTTGCCCGAAAGTGGATCAACAATTAGATACCACAAGTAGGCGTGACCGGATTCGTGTACCGTTATCTTTCACGAGGGTATATCAACTGTGCCCTGCTGAGCGGTTAGTGTTCTTGTTTAGATGCACTGGCAACGAGGGTGGTATCGCGAGTCATTTCGACCCGTCCCTTACTGGGATGGGTTTTTTTGTGCCTGTAAAATATGCATTTGAAGCGCATGTATTAGGAGTTCGAGCGCGACATGGATAAAAAAGTTGAGCTATACGACACGACACTTCGTGACGGTACCCAACAGGAGGGTATTTCACTCTCTGTTGAGGACAAGCTCGCTATTACGCAGCGTCTCGATCAACTCGGAATCGATGTGATTGAGGGCGGCTATGCCGGTGCCAATCCGAAGGACGATGAATATTTTCAGCGCGTACAGTCCCTCGACCTCAAGCACGCTCAAGTGGCAGCGTTCGGTAACACACGACGCGCTAACGGTGATGTTGAAACCGATCCTACGCTGAAGGCGCTGCTCGACGCGCAAGTCCCTATCGTGACCCTCGTCGGTAAATCGTCTGAATATCAGGTAAGAGATGTTCTTCAGACTTCGCTCGAAGAAAATCTTTCGATGATTGCCGATTCGGTTCGTTATTTGAAGGTCGAGGGAAGACGAGTCTTCTTCGACGCCGAGCATTTTTTCGACGGGTTCAAGATGAACCCTGAGTACGCGGTTCAGGCGCTCAGGGTCGCCATGGACGCGGGCGCTGAACGACTTATCGTTTGCGACACAAATGGCGGTTCACTCCCGAGTGAGGGCGCTGCGATAGTGAGTCAGATCAAGAGCGATCTTGGTGATGACGCAGTGATCGGCATTCACTCCCACAACGACACCGACACCGCTGTGGCCTCTGCGATCGCCGCGGTTGAGGCGGGAGCATACCAGGTGCAGGGCTGTATCAACGGCTACGGAGAGCGAACCGGCAACGCGAACATGATCAGCGTGATCGGAAATCTGCATTTGAAGATGGGGTTTTCGGTGATTTCAGATGAACAGTTAGCAACAATTACAGAGGTATCGAATTTCGTTTCCGAGCGAGTCAACCGTGCGCTGTCACCGTTCCAGCCATTTGTCGGGTCGAGTGCATTTTCGCACAAGGGTGGATTACACGCCGCTGCCACTGAGAAATCGGTTCAGGCATACCAGCACATCGAGCCATCACTTGTCGGCAACTCGAATGATGTAGTGATTTCCGAATTATCGGGTCGCGGCAATATCACGCACCGGATCAAGGAGATGGGCTTTGATGATGAGCTCGACGAGGCTGCTGCGCCTGCTGGCACGACGGCCCTTGCTCGCCACGCGGCCAACGGCAAGATCGCGGTGGCTCGTGTCCCTCTGCAAGGCCACGCGGTCGTCTTCTCGGCCACGCCGCCGCTCCCGGTGGAGCCCGCGGACCGGGCGAAGGACATCTACGGGAACGAGTCGTACCCGGGCGTCGACGGCGTCAACGTCTGGGATGTCATCACCGGCCAGCGGAAGGAGCTCAACGCGGCGCA
>CAYTAO010000003.1:0-2311 GCA_964435915.1 uncultured Dehalococcoidales bacterium | reverse complement strand
CAGCATGTAAAAGATCAGGAAACGAAAGGGTTTTCGTACGAAGGTGCAAATGCATCGTTCGATCTTGTACTTCGTCGCGCACTCCCGAATTATGAAGCGCCCTTTGAACTTGTCGACTTCATGGTGCTAGTTGAAAACAGGCGACGTTCTTCATTCGGAACAGGATGGCGAGACGACGGTGCAGAACATCCGATGCTTTCGGAGGCCACGATAAAAGTTCGTGTCGGCGAAAATATTCAACACACGGCTGCGGAGGGCGATGGGCCGGTGGGGGCGCTCGACGGTGCTCTGCGAAAGGGCCTTACGGATGCATACCCGGAGTTATCTGCGATTAGGTTGACCGACTACAAAGTACGGGTCGTCAACGAGGGCGTTGGCACCGGTGCAGCAGTCAGGGTGGTGGTCGAATCGGCAGACGGCAAGGACGTCTGGTACACGGTTGGCGCTTCTACGAACATCCTCGAGGCCAGCTGGCTCGCTTTGAGCGATAGTTTTGAGTGGTGGTTGTTCAAGAATAGTGTGGTTGCGCGACAGTAACGATTTGTGATGATCTATGTCGCGCCCAGTACAGCTAATCGGACGCCCGGTATGGTTCGCCGTCGGTCTGGATTACCAGCTCTGTTACTTCTGAATTGCCGTTGATCGCAAATGCCCGAATGACTGGTCGAGTTTTTTCGACGAGCGAAACAATGACGTGCCTGGTGGAAATACTCGAAACTTTGACGGCATTCTTTACGTCGGTGACCGACGGGTAGCCCTGAGTGAAGGTGTGCGAGTGATAAATCGCAATGAATTCACGATCAGATTTCTTCGCCTTCCCCTGTGCTTCAAGGAGTTCACTGGGCTGCATCGTGTATCTACTGATCGGCTTCTTATTGACGTTCGACATACGGTACAGTTCGTCGGCATATTCGCCCGTACCGAGAAGCAGACCACAACACTCTTTGGGATCCTCTTCGAGTGCGTGTGTTATCAGTTCGGCCATTATCTGGCGCTGTATTTTGATAGACAAAGCTTCCAAATCATGCACAGTTTACAAAGTAGTTGGCAACACCTGTCAAACACACGTCAAACACATGGCAAGTAGCTGTGCGATTATACGTACACCAATAAAATCAGGTACTTGCAATACAGGCGGATATTTTGCTTGAAAAGACTAAACGTGAGACTCGATGAACAAAGAAGAACAAAGACTCTCGGCCGGGATCCTTGCGCTCAACCGAGTACGCGTCCAGACCATCGACGGTCTTCCCGATGAGTATCGACCTGCAGATGAATTCGAGGCTTACGAGGTGCAGGAGCAGCTTCATGCGTTGTTGGATGAAGCTGGATACGGCAAGCGCATCGGTTACAAGATCGGCTGCACGACGCCGGTGATGCAGGAGTATCTCGGTATCCGCAATCCTTGTGCCGGTGGGGTGTTCAACACATCGACGAACTATATTGCGACTTCAGCTCAGTACCAGAATTTCACGCATCCAGGAGTTGAGTGCGAAATCGCAGCTTTTATCGGTTCAGATCTACTTCCCGAGAGCGATGGCTCCCCGTTCACGCGAGACTCGGTTGCGCCTGCAGTACAGGCATTGTTCGGTGCGATTGAAATCGTGGATGATAGATGGACCGACTATAAAGCCGTGGATACACCATCATTAATAGCAGATGATTTCTTTGCTTCAGGAATTGTTCTGAGCCAGCCAAAACCAGCCAGTGAAGCGCCTGACCTCGCGACGGCGATCGGGCACATGCAGATGAACGGGAAGCCGGTTGGTGAGGGGATCACCGGTGATATTCTCGGACACCCATACGAGGCGCTTGCGTGGCTTGCGAATTCGCTGGCCGCCCGTGGAAAGCACTTGCGATCGGGCGAGGTTGTAATGCTCGGTAGCGTTGTCGAAACTCAGTGGGTGAATCTCGGCGACGAGGTGTCTGTCGAAATCGAGGGCATCGGCGGGGCGCTCATCAAGTTCGTCTAACGCAACGTTTTTCTGACAAATAGGGCATGCTGGGAAGGCTCGAGAATAATTTTTACCCCTCCCGGTATAAGACCCGCTGCGAAAACAGTTGCTTAATATAAAAAACTCTGGAGCCGGCAAATTGAAAATAACCGATGTTGAAGTAATCAAGTGGAACCCGGGAACGGGAAAAAACTTTATCTACGTATAGCTTTCGACCGACGCTGGGATCACCGGGTGGGGTGAGGCGTACTCCCAATCTGACCGGGACACGCAGCTCGAGACTCATGTCGACCAGCTTGCAAGATACCTGATCGATCGGGATCCGTTTCATATCCGGCATTTCATGCAAGTCGCTC
>CAYTAO010000002.1:46883-60812 GCA_964435915.1 uncultured Dehalococcoidales bacterium | reverse complement strand
GTAAGCCCGGCGCTGAAAGAAAAGCTGAAGCGGTCGGTGTGATAGTTCGTCGAAGCAGATAAAAGCCCAAAGACAAGCCTGAACCTAACGGGACTGCCCCGAAAGCACGGAGCCCAGCAGGAATATCGCAAGTCCAGCAACGTACAACCACTTGCGCCCGTAGACGTCCGAGGCAGCGCCTGTAATTAACACAACAGATGTCGAAGCGACTGTATAGGTACTCGAAACCCACGTAACCCGATCAAAACCGTCGAGGTCGGCGATGATCCGTGGAATCGCAGTCGCAACAATCGTCTGATCCAGCGACGCCAGAAACATCGCTAACATCACACCGATCAGGGTCAGCTTGATCTGACTGGGCGTTAGCCCGGGATCCGTCCATTCAGACTGAACCAGCGCGCCTTTAGCTTATTCCAATACTGGTTACCCCTGGCGAGATTCAATGCAAACGGAATGGATAAGGTTTATGAAGATGACTTCTTCATTGCGTCGAACACCCGCTCAGGGCTCATCGGCAAAGTGCCCATACGCACATCCACAGCATCTCGAACAGCATTCCCAATTGCAGCCGGTGGTGGCACGATCGGAGGCTCGCCAACGCCTCTGATTCCGAACGCCCCATCATCAGCCGGAGTCTCGAGGATCACCGTATTGATCATCGGCGAATCCAGGGCCGTCGGCATCCGGTAGTCCAGGAACGATGCGTTGCGCATCTGGCCCAGATCGTCATACACATACTCTTCAGAAAGAGCCCAGCCGATCCCCTGAACGGCTCCACCCTGCATCTGGTTCTCAACCTGGGTCGGGTTCACACACTTACCAACATCTTGGAACAGCGTGAAATCAGTCAACTGAACCTTGCCGGTATCGGGATCAACTTCGACATCTGCAACAGCCATCGCATAGCCGTTCGCCGGGCGCATGCCAGAATCATTTGAAGCCGTAGCAGTCACATTCGATCCGTTCTTCGTTACCGCGGCACCTGCATCCTTGAACGAAACCTTAGAGTCCTGATTGTCACGAGCATAAAAGTGGCCATCCTCGTACTCGACAAACTCTGTATCGACTCCGAAACGAACTGCCATCTTCTCTTTCATCTGCTCAATTATTGAAGCTCCAGCCTTGAAAACCGCCTGACTCAGAGTACGAGTAATACGAGATCCCGCAGCGTTGCCAGTGTAAGGAATGCCTTCGGTATCGGCAGTGTGAACGTTAACTTCCTCAGGCTCGATCCCAAGCGTCTCGGCAGCGACCTGCGTAGTTCCAGTACGAACACCATGCAAATCAACCGCACCGATCGCGACATCGACACCACCATCATGGTTGATCATGATTCGTGCACTAGAAATCTCGATACCGCACGGCCACCAACCAATCCCTATGCCACGACCAACAGGCCAACCATTTGCACTGGCCTTCACCGGCCGGGTGTACTCATCCGACTTCCTGACCGCCTCCAACATTTCGACAATGCCGATACGTGTGTAAACATCGTCATCCACGTTCGAATCGCCCGTCTTCGAGGCGTTCTTGATCCGAAAGTCGATCGGATCCATTCCAATCTCACGTGCAAGATCGTCGAGAGTCGATTCACAACAGAACGTAGCCACCGTCGCACCCGGAGCCCTATAAGCAGCAACGCGCGGAGCGTTGGTCACCACGTCATACGCGTCAACCTTAGAATTTTCAGGCTGGTAGCAGGCAAAAATCGTCTGCATACCTCGAAGAACTGGTGATCCCGGGAACCCACCAGCACCAAACACAAGCCGCGACTCGGCAGCTTTAAGCACGCCATCTTTGGTTGCGCCCATCTTCACCGTAACGACCGCGCCGGATGCCGGACCCGTAGCTTTCAAAACTTCTTCTCGGGTGAGAACGATCTTCACCGGTTTTCCGGCTTGGCGAGAAAGAATTGCCGCCACTGGAGTGACACGCGGAGTGTTTTTCGCACCAAACGCACCACCAACTTCGAGTGGCATTACTTTGATCTTGCTTACATCAACACCTAGCAGGTTCGACATATTCTGGCGAAGCGGGAACGTTCCCTGCGAATTAGCCCAAACCTCAATGCGACCATCTGCGTGCCAGTGAACCGTCTCTGCTTCCGGCTCGAGATAACCCTGGTGCACAAGAGATGTTTTGTACGTGCGTTCAACAACTACGTCAGATTCAGCGAATCCCTTCTCGACGTCGCCTTTTCCGCCCTCCATGTGCCCGGCAATATTGCGCGGGGCATCAGCAGATCCTGAAAGAGAGCTAGCGATCAGCCCTTCGTGAAGTAGCGGTGCATCAGGCGACATCGCTTCGATAGGATCGGTAACCGCAGGTAGAACTTCGTACTCGACTTTCACCCGCCGTGCGGCTTCCTCGGCTATGTGGACATCAGTTGCAGCAACCGCAGCCACCGGATGCCCTTCGAAAAGCGCCTTTCGACGCCCCATGATCAGATTGGCGAGGAACTGAATACCAATCTCGACCTCACCTGTATCGACATCACCTGAAACGTCGGACGGAAAATCAGCAGCCGTGCAAACAGCCTCGACGCCGGGCATGGCCTCAGCTTCAGATGTATCGATAGACACAACTCGAGCATGTGCGTGCGGGCTTCGAACTATCTTTGCGAACAAGGAGCCCTGTGCAGTGAAATCGGCGCCGAACACCGCTCGTCCTGTGACCTTCTCGTCACCGTCAACTTTTCGGTATCGCTTGCCAAACTGCTTGAATTCTCGTCCGTCGACGTTTGCCTTAATTTCAGTAGTCAAAGAAAGTCCCATCACAGCTAACTATTTGTTCGATAAATGCACAACTCAGGATGTCAATTTTCCGTTTGTGCGCTTAGACCGACACTTTACCACGGAGAATCCGCCCTCGAGTCCTTTCTTGGCTGTGGTGCTTCGCGCGTTTGACAACGACCAAAGCCGTAAATACCAGATTTCTAGACCGTAGCGAAGAGGAGCGGAGGGGTCGCTAAAGACTTAGCATCAGTATTCGACGTCCCGATCCAGCGAAGCGACAGCCAGAACCGCTATTTCTTCGGAGTGCGATCGGCCTCAAACGCATCGTGATCATTCACGTCCTCACCCACAATATCAAGCCAGTAGTAACAGCCCATCTCCCCCAAGAATTTGAACTCCTTACGCAAGTCTTTTACGAGATCCCAGAACGAATCATGCGAACGCAGATACTTTTGAAACGATCGGTGCTCTTCATCGAGCTCGATCATCCTTCATACGTTGTCAGTTATCTCCTGTAACTTACGATGATTACGAATAAGACGATTATCGTCAGCAAACGCATCCGCCGCCGACTCGTCCATCGCGGCCACAGCCCCAATCTGAAAGTCGTGAAACGCCTCCCTGATGGTCGACCACTTCGACGTAACTACCTTCCACGACATTCCAATCTGAAAAACTGACGTGGCCTCTATCTCCAGACAGTCAACAAGACTCTTCGGCACAATCTGCGCCGGCGATTCACCTAGCGGTGGTATTCCCTTTCGAATCTTCGATTGAATCACCATTATTGAACTATTCACTTCACGTATAAGATTCTTCAAGCTACACATCAATCCCCACAAGGTCCTCGTAGCACAAAAACTACCCTGTCCTAACATTTATCACTAACCGAGTACGACCGACCCTGACGAACATGACCCAAAAAAACTCGTCCATAGACACAGCAGCAATCAGGCAAGAGTTTAATCATCAGATCACCGATGACCTTCACTCGAGTGCAGCTCTCGCGGTATTCCATAATGGCGAGCAGATCTTCGATATCGTTCGAGGAGCGAAGAGCGTGAACCCCCTCTTCAGAGTGTTCTCGATGGGCAAGCCGTTAGCTGCAGCGGTGTTATGGCGGTACAAAGCACGCGGTCACTTCGAGTGGGACACTTCGGTTGCAGAGTTCTGGCCTGAATTCGGCACACATGGAAAGTCTGATGTAACCATCAAGCACGTATTATCGCATTCTGCCGGTCTCGCTTCATCCGACTCAATCCCTCCCGAAGATTATGGCGATTGGGGACGTGTGATATCACACATCGAAGACATGACACCGGCGACAAAACCTGGCTCAACAGTTCACTACCATTCACGGACTTTTGGCTGGCTCGTCGGTGAACTCGCTTCAAGAATCTCAGGGCAACCATTCGAAGAGGCGTTCAGGCGAGAAGTTACATTCCCGCTCGGGCTGAAAAATACTTCATTCACGGTGGATCGTTCCGACTTTGGAAGAGTAGTACCACTCGACGCCAGCACGGAGTGGCCCGATCCAGAGGTCGTCAGCAAAGTTAATTCATTACTTCAGACCCAGATTTTGATGCCATCGGGTTCGATGGTCACCACGGCAAGGGACGTAGCAAAGTTCTATTCCGCTATATCGGGAAGAGGCAAAATCAACGGCGTGTCGTGGCTTCCCAAAGAAGTTGTCAACGAAGTGACATCACTTCACGCCGAAGGGCCCGATCGGGCCTCTGGAAACTACTCTCGAGTTGGGCTTGGCGTCCGACTACCCTCACAGCCGCCGAATCAGTACGCCTCAGAAAATAATCATGACGCTGTCGGCCACGGCGGCATGGCGACCTGCACGGGTTGGGCAAGCCTCACCGACAATGTTTCGGTTGCCTACATCACAAATCGCATGCAGCTCGAGAAACCGAACAAAATGCGACTCCATGCAATGTCGCAAGCTGTCAGGCAAACGGTTATCACATCAACAGTGAACATAACCCCTCAACACGAAACCACGGAACCGCCGCCCGAGGTCGAGCGGGAGTGGCCGGGCAAAGAATGGCAAGTAGCCGAACCCGAAGAGCTCGGAATCGACCACAACAGGCTCGCTGAAGCAGGTCGTTATCAAGCAGTCATAGCTGAAAACAACCCTTATCGAATCCTTGTCGCACGACATGGCAAAATTGCTGCAGAGTGGAACTTCCGATCAGACCCGTTCGTCAAAACTCCTCAGGCATCAGCATCCAAGTCGACCTACTCATCAGTACTCGGAATCGCTATACAAGAAGGCGTGATCCGGTCTGAAAACGACCGCGTTGCTGACTATTACCCCGAAATGCTCGACATAGCACCCGGCGAAGGGCCCAAAGAAGGCAGATACGCATTCCCAGACAACGCAGAAATCACGTTTCGACAACTGATAGGCAACACCTCCGGCTACATGAAACCTGGTGAAGCACCCGGAAAAGTATTCAACTACCAGACGTTCGGAATGAACATCCTCACCCACGCAGTTGCGGCCGCCTACAGCCTTTACAAGACCTCGAAACCAGAGCAGGGTGCCGGCTTCGGAACGCTTACGGAGTGGAAAATACGAAACGTAATCGACGGCACATGGTCGTGGGAATACCGCAACTTCGATATGCCTGCCGAAGCAAAACTAGGCGTGTTTGGCTATATGACCGAATATCAGATGACTCCGCGCAACATGGCGCGAATGGGCTGGCTCTGGCTAAACCGTGGAAACTGGAACGGCGCACAGGTCATTCCGTCCGACTGGATCGATAAGGCAACCAGGGTCTCACCCGAAATACTCAACAACGAACCACAAGATCGTCATGTGTACGGTCTCGGCTTCTGGTGCAACGACCAGGCACAAGTCTGGCCAGACCTCCCGAACGACTCGTTCGCAGCAAGTGGGGCGGGCAACCAACACATCTTGGTCTGCCCGAGCCTAGATCTAGTCGTCGTCCAGTCTCCCGGTATCTACCCATCACGCGGCGCATTCGACTCGGAAGAGCAGATAGAAGACCGAAGGGCAATGCAGGGACTCCTCGGCCGAATCGTGGATTCCGTTATCTAATTCAACTCCCAAATAGCCCATGAACACCTTTCAGAACAACTCGAACTGTACTCGGGCTACTGATAGCCTGCTGCACATTCAGCTGAACTCCATCCGAGGGCTACTAATGAGTGAACGTTTTTTTGCACTGAGCATCGCCGGTGGACGTGGAGAACGTCTGCGACCACTGACCGACAATCGACCAAAGCCAATGATCAAAATCAACGGCAAGCCAATCATCGGCTACCAGATCGACTGGATGCGAGCCCAGGGCGTCACGGATGTCGTATTCCTGTGCGGCTACAAGGGCGAGATGATCCAGCAGTACTTCGGCGACGGCTCAGAGTACGGAATCTCGGCCCATTACTCGTTCGAAGATTCACCACTTGGCCGGGGTGGAGCGCTCAAGAAAGGCCTGTCTCTGGTGCCTGCCGATACCGACATCGTGCTAGTTTCGAACGGCGACATCATTACCAATCAATCTATCGCCCCAATCGCCGAACTCCACGAAAAATCCAATGCGACCGGAACCATAATGCTTGTTCCGTACCCAAGCCAGTTCGGAGTTGTCGAATCGAACGATCAGTCTGTAGTGACACAGTTCATCGAAAAAGGTAGCCTGCCGTTCTGGATCAACGCAGGTGTTTATCTATTCGACCGTCAGATCGAATCATTGCTTCCAGACATCGGTGACCATGAAACCACAACATTTCAGGAACTCGCAAAACAGGGCAAGCTATCCGGCTATCACTCGGATATGGCGTGGACCAGCATCGAAAGTCCTAAAGATCTCAGCGACATCACCGACAACATTCGAGACGGCAGCCTGACACTCGCCAGTATTTAATCGCGAATAACACGACGCTAGTCCGATACGGTGAACAGCGTCAACAGATCGTGCCGCGAGATCATCCCTACAGGCTTTACGGCTTCGATAACCGGAATCGGTCGAATAATTGACCTGTTAGCTCACGCAGGCTGAAGAGACAGTACCTGACGAGCAAACCGTGCAACCTTTATGGAAGCTACCGGGATGTTCTCTGTGCTGGTGTCGACAGTGATGTCGTACAAGTTGCGGTCATCGGGCTCTACACCGTGAATGTCCCCGAAGTACTCCCGCTGGAGCTTCTCTCGTCGCTCGATCGTGTACTCAGCTTCCAAAGCCGTCTTCAGGCCTTCACGCTTCATTATTCGCGCTACACGGTCTGCCCACGAAGCGAACAGGCCTACCTTCAACACAGAACGCTCTCCCGCCTCGACACAACCGGCACGATGAACCAGCACGGTGTTGCCAAGGTCGAACAGGTTGTCCACGCTCGACATCTCTGCCTCTTCTTCAGGTGTAGTCGACGGACCACTTGTGTCCCATGTCAAAGGAAGAATCAACGCTTCGGGAACATTAAAATACGGATCCCCTACAGCGTTTCCGATTGCAAAGCCAGAAACAGCTCGCTCGATAACCGCCCAGAAGCGATCTGTCAGCCGACCGGGGGCTATGCTCTTGGCTTCAGTAAGTGACCGTGGGAGAGCGATTCGATCGACATAGTCGAAATCGAATATCCTTGCAACTCGCTTGCCCAGTTCAGGGCCACCAGCACCAATATGTCCATCAATCGTGATTACGGACATTTCAATTCCTATCGTTCCAGCTCGTATGCCGGTTCTCATCTTCATCGGAGAATTCGAGGGAAGTTCTAAACAACTTCCACATCGAGACTGCGTTCTCCCCTATCGGATGTGTTTAAGGATCGTACAACCACCTTGTTTCTGCCGACTGGATCATACCGTAAAAAATCATCGCTGCTGCATCTGGCAGTACAGATTTGTCGATCTCATCTCTTTCGATGCCCTTAGAGATTATTTCGGCTACTAGAGAAAGGTATTTTTCCACCAAACGCCTACCAGCAGACCGAACTCTCGGCTCATCAAATTGAGCTGCCTGGGCAATAACTACAAACGAAACACCCTGTCGCAACTCAAGATACGAAACATGGAGCTGGAGTATGTGCTCCAATCGCTCCAGTGCATGGCGATCTGACCGGGTCGCACGTGATATCGCCTGAAATAACGATTCTTCAACTTCCTGTATTAAAAGGAGAATCACCTCTTCTTTCGAAGTAACATGGCGATATACCGCAGCTTCGGTCACCCCGACCTTCGATGCAATACCTCTAATCGTCAACGCATCCACGCCACCGCTGGCGATCAGATCGCGAGCCGCTTCGACAATTTGATGCTGTCGGGTCTGATGGTCTAGCCGTGTACGTGTTGCCATGGAATATTCATTCAGCCTGTGGTGACTTATTACATGTTAGTCATCGTTCACATACTAAGCAACTATTGCAATAGAACCCGAATGATGCGATGTCTGCACCGTGATTTTGTAGTGGGCTTTCAGGGACGAACAACAAAAACCATTTAATCTATGTCGGCACGCTCTAATCCCCGTGCCCTGTAACAATCAAGCCAGGCTTCACTCAATCAGATTCCACTGTCTTCTGGGCTGGCTAGACGCCAAATTCGTTCACAGGCCGCGCATATACATACTCCAGTCACTGTTGGTCGGGTTGGCCTTTGTCGGGATACTAACTGCCGAAGACGCAATCACAAACGGAGCCGTCGTCGCGGCTATCGCAAGCTCAGTCACGATCGTATTTTTATACCTCACTCATTGGCATCGAAACCACTTCGCATCATCGGAGGCCATCTTTCCGCAATTGCGACCGCGCTATGCACGGTTCGCATAATGATGATGCTCACCGATACCGTAGTCAGCAATCAAATGGTGTTCCACACCCTTCAAGGCGCATCCCTCGCCCTGTTGATTCTGTTCATGACAATCACAAACACTGAACACCCTCCTACTGCAGGAACAGGCCTTAACCTTGCAACCTCCGTGCCCAGCAAGTCGGTTATTTTCATCGTGCCGTCTGCCATCATCATTTCAATCGTACGAATCGTTCTTTACAAACGCTTGCACGACCTGCTGTAAACGAAAACAGCCCCGACAATATCGAGGCTGTTTTCGTTTTATCTAGCTGGATTCTATGAACCACCTGATGGATCCGACAGGAATCTCAGCAGATCGCTGTTCGGATCAAGAATAACCGTCGTCTTCGAATCCATGAACACCTTGTAAGCCTCGAGCGAGCGACGGAAGTTATAGAATTCCGGGTTCTTCTCAAGCGACTGCGCAAGAATCTCAATAGCTTCCTGCTCAGCCTCTCCCCTCAAAAGCGCTGACATACCTTCAGCAGTTTCGAGGATGATGTTTACCTGTCGGTCTACATCGGCTCGAATCTCCGAATCTCGCCGCGTGCCTTCAGCACGCAGGCCGCTGGCGATACGCTCACGTTCTGCTTCCATTCGGGAGAAGACGCTGCTCTCGATATCCGGCGGGAAGTCCGCACGCTTAATGCGTACGTCAATAATCACAATTCCAAGCGCTTTTCGAATATTTATGGCATACGTGATGTTCTGTCCGGCAAGTGATTCCGGACTTGGGTCGGTCTCAAGGATCTTCAACTCCTCTGCCGTGGCAAGTCTCGGTCGGACATCGTCGTTCGGATCATCGTCGATACGTACCGTCACGTACGGATCATTAATCCCATCGTACGTATTGAAAACCTCGTTTCGAGCGATCTCAATCCGATTACTGTCTTTGGTAACCTGATCCATGATGTCCTCGCGAGTTTCGGATATCACCTCTGTCTGAAGATCACGAGCGACCTCCTGACGGAGTTGCGAATTGACTATGTCGCCAACACGCGCATCAGCAAGGGTCTCGTTCCTCAAGTTCTTGAAGAAAACCAGTGGGTCAACAATCTTGTATCTCGCATACGAGTCGATCACAAGGTTTCGTTTGTCGGAAGTCAACAACGATGCAGGAGCAACGTCGACTCTAAGCAGTCGCTTGTCAAACCTCGTCACCTGTTCAGCAAACGGTGTTTTCACCTGAAGACCAGGATTATTGTGTGAGCGTTTGTATTCACCAAATCTGGTGACGATCGCCAACTGGGTTTCATCAACAATAAACAACGTCTGCGGAACCACAACGACGATCGCGATGATTATTACGATCAGCGGAATAGTGAGCTTGGCCATTACTTTCCTCCCCCTACTCCGGTAATCGTGCCGACATCACCTGTAGCTCCGCTAAGCGGCAAGAATGGCAGCACAGAAGAATCGGAAAGAATAAATTTAGTTATTCCGGGCAAAATCTCTTCCATCGCTTCCAGGTAGAGCCGTTGGCGAGTCACTTCAGGGGAACTCTCGTAACCCTCTAAGATCGCGTCAAAACCGTCGGCTTCACCCTGTGCTCGAGCGATACGACCCTGTTTGAAACCTTCAGCAGCCTCGGTGATTTTTGCAGCGTTACCAGTCGCTTTCGGAATCTCAGACGCCTCGTACGCCTCTGCTAAGTTTATCAATCGTTCTTTGTCTTCACGAGCACGGACAACGTCTTCGAATGCCGACTGAACTTCGAGTGGCGGGTTCACGTTTTGCAGCAATACCTGCAACACATCAATACCAGTTTTGTACTCATCCGCCAGCTCGCGCATCTTGAGAAGAACCTCGGTCTGAACCTGCTCTTTCTCAGTCGTTAGAACGTCATCGATATTTCTTGCCCCAACAACCTGCCTCAAAGCGGTCTCAGCCATGTCTCTCAGGGTTCTCCCATCGGGGCTGCCAGCCGATATTCCTCTGTCAGGATCGCCAGGGTCATCCACCTCGAACAGGAAACTCGTAAGATCAGAAATTCGATACTGAACCACTGCCTGCACGTCTACTATGTTCTCGTCTCCGGTAATCATCAACGATTCGTGAGTTACCGACTGAGCAACCGTGAACCCGTCCGCCCCAGACCGGAATCCAAGCTCCATACGCCGTGCGGTAGTAACTGCAACAACATTCCGTTCGCCAACCGGGCTAGGGTAGTGCCAGTGCAGCCCACCCGAGGCAGTCCCGGTGAACTTACCAAACGTGCGAAGAACCGCTTCTTGATCTGGCCCCACGGTGTAGAAACCTGTGCCAGCCCATATAACCAATACGACTATTAGCGCAATGAAAAGCAGTCCTATCTTTCCTCCCCCACCGATGCCGGGTAATTTCGGTAACGATGCCCGCAATCGCTCTATTACCTCGTCGAGGGTGAGCTGAGCTTCTTCCTGTTGTGGTGGGCGATACATCTTGTTATCGACAACCCGAGTGTTTTCGTTTAGCGCCGCCATCACATCTCCTCGCACCGATCGTTCAAATAGACGAACCGTTGCGTGATATTCGGTTGTTCGCTCTGTAATTTGCCCGCGCAAACTACGTGTGTGCCAGTTGATTCTGTCGATCAAACTAAAGATCGACTTCATAAACGCCTGACAAGTATACCGCCGAGAACGAGAAACTTACGGAAATTCCAATCAAACCCGTCAATACCGCACGAGCATGCTTCATTCTCGTCGGTGATCTAGTCGTTTGCCAACTCGATACCGCGGGCGACAAGTAGTCGCTCGAAATCCTCATACGTTCCTAACGGGCTGAGCAGTTTTACCAGTTCGCCAACTGTATCCACCTGTTCACGCAGATCCCACAAATACCTAGCTATCGGACTCACCGAAGATGGGCTCTCGGCATAGGTACCGTGAAAAGCAAAGTAAGCCTGATTGATCTTGCGTATTACATGTCCGTGATCCAGCAACTCAGCCCTGCGTTCCTCCATATACAACTCAGCCTCATCGATCAGCCCATCAGAGAGCAAATCATCTGTCTGTCTACGAGTCTCACTCATAAATCTATTGAAGTTGAATTCCTCTGGCACTTCTATATCTGGCGTCGGTGCAGCAGCATCGTCCTCGTCATCCGAATCGGTATTTCGCGCAGTGCCGGGACGAGTAGGTGCAACGTAAGGTTCACCGGTTAAATCCGAATAAACCAATAGCCCCACTTCACGACCGAATATATCGGCCAGCGTCTCATTCAATGACTGCACATCACCACCGCGGAAATAGGCCCTCCCTAACGGCTGGAACACAAGGTACGCATGCAGCCACTCATGAGAGACAACATTAACAAGGCGCTTGAGATGTGTGGTCGGGACAACACTCGGATAGCTTGCCAACCCCCCAGTCTGAATAATCAACGCCGAAATATCGACCGCCTCCGCAAGCTCGGCCTCAATTCTCGACATCTCGTCAACTGAGATATACGGGTCAATCAAAACGTCCTCGGCACGAACGATTTCATCTCTAGGGGACGTCACGAGTAGCTTTGGAGGACTATCGATCCTGAAATCGACCGGCGGCCACACAAACCGCCCGACAAGTCCAACCTCGTCAGATTGCACGGTTGTGGCAATAATCTGCTCGAGATATTCCTCAAGCCCATCCCTGAGCCCATTTCGCTCCGAAATCAGCTGATCAACAGCGTCTTGTGCCGATGAAATGACCCGCAGATCGGGATCACTTGCCGAGATAGCGTCGTTCAGCTCATCTTTGGCATCACGCAACTCGCCGACCAGACCAACGTACCTATCCAGCGTCCGTCGTCGATCATTCTCGCTCGTGGGAGTCCACGGAAACGCTGTCCAGAGCCGATGCATCCACTTGTCGAAAACGTTTTCCAGCTCCCATGAAACCAAACCGTAGCTGTACTTAAGTGAAACCGAAGTTACGACGGAGTCCGATCTTCTATCACCATCAGGCACCAGCCAACCCAGCATCAGCGTAATCAACAACAGGCCAATGACTACCCGCTTCCTCCACCGACCGTTCGGAAACGTAACGAGCCACTCAACGGTATTGAACGCGACCAGCAACAGCGAACCTATGGTCCACATCAACAGATGTTTGATACTGTCCGAACTTGTAAAACGGATCTTGAGCAAATGACAGACCGCAGGAATGTATTGGCGCCGGGTGCGCGAGTCACGAATGTTGAACGAAGCGTACCCAAGTTATACGACGAACGCGCCGGGTTTGGGCTTGCCCAATCGCCGTGTCACACTTCGAAATACATAAAATATGCTAACGCGTAGGGCGTGCCCAGAGCGTTTCGTATTGGTCACCCATAATCAGCTGGGCCAACTCACGACGCTCCATTCGAACAAGCTCATTGAAAGCATTCTCGGCGTCTTCGAGTGCCTTGGGGAAGCCGGTCTGCGCGATCCGCCCCAGAATCTTGCCCCAGAGACCCGAGGTTTTCATGGCATCGACATAGCCGACCCACGGAACAGCAACGATATCTTGCGGTCGATTTAGTGCCGGGCGCATCCTCTTGATCGTTCGAAGACGGTCAGCAATAGAACGTACCATTGGCACTACTCGAACCAGAGGCGGCTCACCCTCTTTTGGCCGAACGTCCACAACAATCGACTGACCGAACTTTGGGAAGAACACAGCCATCACTTCAGCGTTTTCAATAAACTTGAAAACACCATCAACACTGTCACCGTAACCGAAATCCAATTTGTCGCCTCTCGATTCACACGCCTCTAATAAAAACTTCCAGAAGCTGTCGTTTCTCGGAGTTTTATCCAGCTTACAACCCGATCATGCCTTCAGGTCCCGCACAGTAGCAAGAAATGAGGGGAGCACCTTTTCCCAATCACCTACTACGCCGAACCTTGCCTCTTTGAAAATGTTCGAATCACCATCTTTATTGATAGCAACGATTGCCCGTGAACTGGAACAACCCGCCATATGTTGACTCGCACCCGAAATACCCACCGCAATGTAGACATCAGGGCTAACCGACTTGCCAGGCAGACCCACTTGGTAAGAGTGGTCTATCCAACCGGCATCACACGCAGCGCGAGAGGCACCCACCGCACCGCCGAGCACGTTCGCCAGATCAGTCAGAACGCTGAACGGCTCAGGTCCGCCCAGACCTCGACCACCACTCACAACAAAATCAGCGTCTTCAAGCCGGATACCCTCTCGAACCTCCGCGATCGTGTCGGAAACGTAAACCGACCGATCAGCAGTTGCACCCGAATCGAAATCCTCAACCTCAGGCGATCCAGTATCGTTACTCGGTTGGAAAGCCCCAGCGCGAAGCGTCACGATGGCGGGTGATGAAGCAATTTCAAACTCAGCGAGCGCGCTCCCACCATACACGGGGCGAGTCACATTTGTTGACCCTGCTGCG
>CAYTAO010000002.1:7148-46873 GCA_964435915.1 uncultured Dehalococcoidales bacterium | reverse complement strand
GATATCTCTATGCAATCAGGAGCGAAGGGGGCATCGCCCCTGAACGCCACACGCACCCCAACAATCGACCCAAAGTCAGACTTACTCAAAATGACAACATCGGGCGAATTTGAAGAAATCAGCGCTGCCAGCTCCGCTGACGCTTGCTCGTAAATTCCGACATCGGCTGAATCTACTGCCGAGATTGTCACAACTCTATCGACGGCCAATGACGCGGCAGAACCGTCTGCATCACCCGCAATAACGGCAGTTATCTGCGCATCGCCCAGACTGCGCGCAGCCGTAACAGCCTGAAGAGTCGACTGGCTGATTTCGCTTTGATTGTCGCGTTCAGCGACCAGCAGTACGGAGATCATTAAATCAACTTCTCCTCTCGCAGTCGCAAAGCTAGTTTCTTACCCGAATCGGCCTCGTCTTCGCCCTCAATCAACTCAACCTGTCGATTCGATTCTGGAACATACAGTTTCTTCAGTTTCAACTTCGGCGCAAGATCGTCGTTCGATAGACCAAGATCGGCAAGTGAAAGACTTTCCGGCTTCTTGCGACTCGCCTGCATGATTCCTCGCAGGTTCGGGTAACGGGGTTCACCGAGCTCGTTTGTGATAGTCAAAACCGAAGGGACTGGAGCGGTAATCACCTGGTACCCGTCGGGTATGACCCGCTGAAGCGCAACTGAATCGCCGTTTATTTTCAACTTCTGAACTAGCGAAACCAGTGGCAACCCGAGCACCTCTGCAAGGCCAAGCGTGACATGAGCCTGGTCCCAGTCAGACGCCTGACGACCACCCAGTATGAGATCAAACGGACCGTCTTTTTCGATCGCTGCAGCCAGTACTTTCACCGTCGCAGTCGAATCGATCCCGTCCAAACTTGGATCATCAACCAACACCAGTCGGTCAGCACCCATTGCAAGTGGCTTCTTCATAGCGTCCATTACGAAACCGGTGCCGACCGAAAGCACCGTTATCTCGACATCCTCACCAACGTCACGTAACTGAAGAGCTGCTTCAACAGCGTTCAGATCAAACCCGTTGACCACAGGCGGGACTCCACTTGGTGGAATCACCTTTTTGGCCGACTCGTCGATCTTGAATTGCGATGGCGGGGTTTCCGGGTCTGGCACCTGCTTGGCAAGTACCACAATTCGAGCAGTCAATTAAATATTCCCAGTTGCTAACTAGCGATGATGACGAACAACTTGAACGTCCTAAGCACCCCCGAAATACGATACTAGCGACACTTAGCGCCGTTCGAAATTCGAGTAACGGCCTATAACATTACTGCTCAATCGAAATTCGCGCGTCTCCAAATTCAGAACGAACGAATAAACACCCAAAACCATTCGAGCCGACGAGCACTTTTTCACGAGCTCGAACCACCTGAGGCAAGACCGACACATTGGATTCTGTAGTCACAGCAGCACAACTACTGGGAGTCGCCCTCGACGAAAAGCAACGTTCTCAGTTCCAGCGATACAGGGAACTAATAGAGCTTCGTAGCAAGCAGTTCAACCTCACCGGTCACAAGACTTGGGAGAAAATCCGCGAGGAGTTGTTTATACGCTCGCTGCGTGTACTTTCTCCAGCTGGAGGGAACGTCCCGACGCAAGAATGGTTCGCCGGAAAGCGAGCCATAGACATCGGTACCGGCGCCGGTATTCCGGGCATGATCATGAAAATCGCCCTGCCCGAACTCCAAATAACACTTCTAGATTCGACGCAAAAGAAAACAAATTTCCTCATCGAAGTCGTAAACGAACTCGAACTGAATGGACTGGAGGTTATTACTGCCCGAGCCGAAGACCTCGGACAGGAGCGGGGTCATCGAGAAAGCTACGATCTTGTTGTCGCAAGAGCAGTAGCACGCCTACCCGAACTCGCCGAACTCACTGTCCCGTTCGCAAAGATCGGCGGCACCATTATTCTTCCAAAAAGCAAAGGCATCGAAGACGAAGTCATCGAAGCATCAGCCGCCGCCGAGGTACTAGGAGCAGCGCCCGCAATCACCATTGAGGTAGACAAGCCCGGTGATACCTCGCCCGACAATATAGTTTACTGGATGAAAATATCACCCACGCCGCGTGAATTCCCACGTAGAGTCGGTATCCCGCACCAGTCACCCCTGATAGATCGTAAAGAATCCTAAGACACGGTTCGATAAATTATCTGATCCTGTTCAACAACTCTCTGGCACCTGCTCGAACAAATGTCCCCGACATCCACCGAACAATCGAATCAAGCCTTGGATCATTCCGACTCTGGAATGCCAGATGCTGCGACGCTTCGGCAGCGCGTACTGTCGCTACCAACACTCGTGGCAATCGGAATCGGAGCTTTATTACTGGCGTTTGCACTCGGACGCATTTTCGATTTTGAATGGGACGAAGTCTGGACCAACATCAAGCACGTACATCCTGGCAAATACCTGCTTGCAATCGGCCTCTACTATTTCAGCTTCTTGTTCCGAGGCCTCCGCTGGCGCCTGCTGTCCAAAACAGCAAATATCGGCGGTGAAAATGGTAAAAACGTTCCGGGGACACTTTCCCTATCCGGAATAATCCTGATGGGCTGGTTCGCAAACTCCGTGGCGTTCCTGCGCCTCGGAGACGCATATCGGGGATGGGCATTAGCGAGAGAAGCCAAAAGTGATTTTCCGTCCAGTCTCGGAACCGTGCTCGCAGAACGAGTACAGGACATGGCAGCGGTTCTCATTCTCGTTCTATCAGCCGCCATCTGGCTCACCATAGAAGGTAATTCCAAAGTCCCCGGCGGAGTAGTTTTTGCAGCCTTTGTTCTGGTCGGATTTCTGGTACTCGGACTACTCGTTATGCGACGGGCAGGTGAGCGAATTTCTAGTCATCTACCGGTCAGATTCGAAGTAGCGTACGTAAACTTCCAGCGAGGAACTCTCAGCAGTTTTTCCGGGCGTGGCATCGCCCCTCAACTCATCCTCGGGATCACCGGATGGCTACTCGAGATCGCACGATTCTACTTCGTCGCAGATGCTCTGGGCATGGATATCTCGTTCGGCATCATCATGTTTGCAGCTCTGGCGAATGCCATGCTGACTACGATCCCAACCCCCGGCGGATTCGGATTTGTCGAAGGTGGGCTAACCGGCCTTTTAATCCTGTTCGGACGCACAGATAACGAAGCCATCAGCCTCGTTGCTGTTGACCGAACAATTAGCTGGCTCAGCGTCGTGCTATTTGGTGGAATACTGTTCGTCGTCTGGCACGCCATAAAAGCCAAAAGATCCACCAACACCGCTTCTACTAATTCCTGAACCTGGCTCAGTATCCCGTGTCCCCAGATACGATTTTCATCAGGATAAACTGCCCCATCGAAATCGAGGGATCTGATGCGGAATCGTGCCATGCCGCTCAAACGCGACAACATCCTGCTCCAGCACAACGACCGACCTTTTTATTCCTTCTCTCTGGAAAGAAAATTAGGTTGAGTGAAGAGTGCCTGGTCACCCAGCACCAATCAACAGTAACTCATCGAGTCCTTCGACATCCGAATCAGGGTCTGGGCACCAGCGATATAACCACCTCACTATGCTACGATTTTTAGTAGGACATTGCTGTCGATGTGTGCTCACATCGACAGGCACGCCCGCTAACAAACGGGGCTGTAGCTCAATTGGGAGAGCGCTTCAATGGCATTGAAGAGGTAGAGGGTTCGAATCCCTCCAGCTCCACCAGCATTCGAACAGACAGGCCACCAAAAGATTGGTGGCCTGTCTGTAGTGGGATTATCTGGATCAGCCTCAAGGTTAGCGCATTCATACATGTCCGTTGCTGCTGTGAGTTGGGATCGGTCAATTCACGACCACTGATTGCATACCTAGTTTGCGCCAAACAATTACGAGTGGCCATCAACGAATAATCGAAATATATGTATCCGGGGTGACGGTACTGAAAATACATTTAATTCCCTGGACCGCTCGCTTCCGTGTAATTTCTCCAACGTCTGGTGTCGATTAAACTAGGTTATGTGGCATCCTTGATGATGCGCTTCTCGCTTGCATAGCCATTTCTGGGAAGCCTATAATTCCAGTAATTCGGTCATCGTGTGTTTATTAACGCAGTTCGATACGAATTACCAAATTGATTTAGAAGGTGACGGACGGAATATGTTCCAGAATCTAAGATTTATTAAGTTATTGCTGATGATGTCGGTGATAACTGCGGCTACTGTATTCATCGCTTGTGGCGAAGATACGGTAGTTGAGAAGATAGTTGAGGTTGAGAAGATAGTTGAGGTTGAGAAGATAGTTGAGGTTGAAAAGATAGTTGAGGTTCAGGCAGGAGCAGAGCCGACCGAAGTGTCGATTGCTGTTGACCCGAGCAAGCTACCGGACTCAAAGAGCGCTTCAGGCACGGTAACGATGGCAGTCATCGGGGCCGCACTTGATGGCGGTGGTGGCAGTCTTCCAGACGCACCGATGGGCGCTGCTCGTCAATGGGGTGCGGGCGAGAGTCTTTTCCAGCCGATTGGATCGGACTGGGACGGGAATATGTTGGCTGAGAGCTGGTCTCTGGCGACTGACCTGAGTACCGTGGATATCACTCTTCAAAAGGGTGTGAAGTTCCATGCGAACAACGGTGACTTCGGTGAAATGAAGGCCGTGGACATTGCGTGGGTTATTAACCAAACCAACCCATCTTTGAACCCTGAGTCTATTGCTGCCAGCGCAGCGAACTTCTCGGCACTGTTCGGTGATGTTCCTATTGAAGCGGTTGACGAGTACACAATTCGTGGCACGTTCAACAACTTCGATGTTCGCTGGGCCAGCAACATTCTTAACCAAGAAGCTTCCGGTGGTTTGACAAGTATCGCAACGCCGAAAAAGGCCTTTGATGACAACGGCCGAGACTGGTTGCGAGACCACTTCATCGGTACCGGCCCATTCCAACTTAAGGAGTTCAAAGCCGGAACGAGCGCGACCTTCGAGAAGGTTCCGTACGACCACTGGCGCAAGAATGCTTCGATCGATGAGTTCAAAGTGATCAGTGTTCCTGAAGAGGCAACTCGAATCGCTTTGCTCCAGACTGGTGAAGTTGATGTTTCGTTCATCGACCCCAAGGATCTGGCAGCGATGAAAGCTTCAGGCTATATCGAGGTTAGTGCAGGTCAGGGTACCCAAGAAGGCGTAATGTTCCCTGGAAACCTGTGGGAGAAGACAAACGCCCTTACCGGTGAAGAATTTGACTTCCCATCACATGGTGTCTTCGTTCGAGCAGTACCGTGGACCGGAAACCCGTGGTCGCCTGACGACAACGACAACCCGGCAGGTATGGACGACATGGAGCAGGGTCGACTGGTTCGCCAGGCACTTGCCCGATCGGTTGACCGCGATGCCATCGTCGAGCACGTGCTCGGTGGTGTTGGTGAACCCAACCACGTCACATACTTCAGCACGAGCAACTCGAACTGGGATTCCAAATGGGAGTACCCATATGACGTGGCGAAAGCCAACAGCATGCTGGATCAAGCTGGTTACCCGAAGGGCGATGATGGAATTCGATTCCAGATACCACTGTTCGTAGGTCCGGAACTTGGTGGTGGATCTGGTCCCGCCGGTGAGATTGGCGATGCTATCGCCGGTTTCTGGCAGGAACTGGGCATCGACGTCCAAGTTTTGAAGTATGCCTACGCAGTCTTCCGCCCTGGTCTGGTCAGCAGGGGAACGATCGTACCGATGCTCACTTCATGTGACGATGGTAAAGAGAGCTACCCCTTCGACTGGCCAAAGGGTCTTGTCATGACAAGTCTTACCCGTGGTGGTTTCAGCTGTGGTTTTGAATCACCTGAAATTCTGCGCTGGTACCAGGACTCATCGAGTGAGCCGGACCGTTCAAAGCGGATTGAGATCAACAAGCAGTACGCTGAGTACATGCACAACTGGGCATTGTTCCCTGGTTTTGTAACTGTTCCGAACACGAACTTCGCTAACCCGAAGCACATCAAGGAATGGCCGATGCACAAGGGTGCGAGCTACAACTCCCCCGAGAATATCGTCCTACAGTAAAAGACTTCATGGCCTTTTCGCAGGAGCCTGGGGGTGGCACTCATCCCCTCGCTCCTGCGAACGGCTTTGATACCCGATGTGTCCGCGATTCCGAGCAAGATACGATCGGAATTGCCAACCTCTGTCATCTCCTTATTGAAGAGGAGACCCGTATTGGGTCGTTGATCTGAAAGGATCAGCTGAGTATTAACAGATCAAACTGTAACGTACGGACTCTGCAGGGAGTACAGTGGCGGTTACTTCGAGGCAAGATAGGATTGTGTCGAATGTTTTCAAAGGGTTCGTGGTGATCGTGCGGCAATGCAGTACACAGGAATTTTAGAAAGAGGGCACATTTGATATGAGCCGGTATCTGATCCGGAGATTCCTGTTTGCGATCATCACGCTATTACTTGCGTCGATGATTGTTTTCGGGTTGTCGCGTTTAGCTGGCGACCCGCTTCTGATTTACGCGAAGCCAGGTGGTTACGGCATGAGCCCACAGAGGGTCGCCGATCTCAGCAAAAAACTGGGTTTAGATAAGCCGCTGGCAGTTCAGTACTTGATGTGGCTTGGGCGTGTTCTTACTGGCGATCTCGGCAAGACAATCGTGTCAGAGACACCGGTTAGTAGATTGGTGGGCGAGCGGATAATGCCCACACTCCAGTTGGGGCTAACTTCGTCGATATTCGCGATCGTACTCGGTTTGCCGCTGGGCGTGATATCTGCAGTAAAAAAGGGTTCTATCTGGGATTATGTTTCGCGCATTATCGCGCTCGTTGGCCAGGCCGCTCCACAGTTCTGGATAGCGTTGATGGCGATACTTTTGTTCGCTGTGACTCTCGGCTGGCTGCCGGTCGGAACCGCAGGCCCTGATGGTGTTTCGTTTTTCAGTTGGGAAAAGCTCAAATACCTGATTATGCCCACCATCACTCTCGGTTGGGGGCCGGCTGCTGCGATCCTTCGATTGACTCGGTCTTCGATGCTGGATGTTATGGATTCAGAGTATGTGAAGCTGGCTCGGGCGAAGGGTGTGAGTTCTAATTACGTTATCTGGAAGCATGCGTTCCGTAATGCAGTTCTTCAGCCTCTCACAGTGGCTGCGCTAACTCTGGCTGGCTTCATTACTGGTGCAGTTGTTATCGAGCGGATTTTTGCGTGGCCCGGCATTGGGCAATTGACGATCAACGCTGTTTGGAATAACGATTTTCCGACGCTGACGAGCACAGTTCTGATATTGACAGCCGTGTACGTGATATTGAATTTCGTGGCTGACATTGGCTACATGTGGTTGAATCCGGTCATCAGATATAAGTAGGCGCTGAGGGAGCAGGCATGGTACAGAGCGCCGTCGAAATTAGACGAGCAACGATAAAACGGTCGGTTTGGTGGTATTTAAGGCGTTGGCCGGTCATCCCGCTGATAATTCTGGCGATCCTGGTTTTTGTGGGCGCTACGGCACCATGGATTGCGCCAAACGACCCGATCAAGCAATTGTTACCACAACGGTCTGCACTGCCATTTTATCAGGACGGTAGCCCGTACCTGCTTGGCGGTGATCACGTTGGACGGGACGTGACCAGCCGAGTAATTCATGGAGCTCGAATTTCACTTACGGTGATGATTGTGGCCATGTCGGCGGGAATGGTGATCGGAACAACGCTTGGGCTGATTGCGGGCTACGCCGGAGGGTTGATTGACGAGATAATTACGCGTATTGTCGATATCTGGCTGGGGTTCCCCTTCTTGCTTCTTGCTCTTGTTGTGGCGATAACGATTGGTGCCAGTTTTACTGTTGTGATGGGGTTAATGGTGCTCCTTGCATGGAGCGGATTCGTACGAAATGTGCGGGCCGACGTTCTGGTGCTGAAGGAAAACGACTACGTCTCGGCTGCGAAAGTGGCTGGTGCGTCCAACATGCGTATTCTGGTCAAGCATATATTTCCGGGGACGATCGGTACAGTGACGGTGATCGCATCACTTAGCGTTGGTGGGCTGATTCTTTCTGAAGCAACTCTGAGTTTCCTTGGCGCAGGTATTCCCTCTCCGACTCCTTCGTGGGGAAACATGATCGCCGAGGGTCGTGACTATCTGCAGACTGCCTGGTGGACCTCAGTATTCCCAGGGTTTGCGCTATTCTTAACCGTGATGTCGCTGAATTTTTTCGGTGACTGGTTGAGGGACAGGCTGGATCCAAAGCTACGTCAGATAGAGTAATCAGTCGAATCAGACTAGATGAATAGGCAAAACCGCCGTTTTGATGATGAGACGGCGGTTTTTATTAGCTGATACAGATACGTTTCGTATCGCAAAAGTGAGGCGACATTTGCGAGTTCGAAAATACAGCTTCTTGCGCTTAGGCAAAGACTAACTTGTGACGGTTTTGATGACTTCGAACGACGACTGTAAGACGCTTCTGAGCGGATTCAGAATTCTTGAAGTTGGACCTCGTCTAGCATGTGCTGTTGTTGGACGAATGTTTGCCGAGATGGGTGCCGACGTGATCAAAGTCGAGTCGTCTGTCGGAGAAATATCTCGAAGTAACGGGACGTTATTTGCATCGCAAAATCCTGGAAAGCGGATTGTTGAACTGGATCTTGAAGACAGCGAGGGTTCAGAGCGGTTTAAGGCTCTTGCTGAAGATGCCGATCTTGTTGTTGTTGGCTGGCACCCTACTGATCTGGAATCAGTGTCGCTCGAACCGTCTAATCTGCATGAGTTGACTCCCTCTGCTGTGTTGGTTTACATCACACCGTTTGGGCTATCGGGCCCGAACAGTCATCACATCGGTTCCGATCTGGTGGTTTTGCATTCGAGTGGTCTTGCGAAGAGCCTTATCGGGCCGGTAGAGAATCCCGACAAAACACCTCCAGTTCGTGCCTACGGCCAACAATCTGAGTTCATATCTGGGGCTGCTGCTGCATGCGCGGGGATGTTTGGGCTGTTCCGTAAAGAGTCGTCAGGTGCGGGTGCAGTAATTGACATTTCGATGCAAGAATCGCTTGCTTTCATGAACATTACTGGCCTTTCCGCTACGTCGTTTGGTGGATCGATCGAGTCCCGTAAGCGGATTGGTGTTCCTGCCCCTAACTTGACGATACTTCCAGCTGTAGATGGGTTCATTGCAATATCGCCTCGTGAAGAGCTTCAGTGGGAAAACTTCTTGAAGCTACTTGGCAATCCTGAGTGGGGTAGCGATCCCCGTTTTGCTGATCGGGTCTTGCGGCAGGAGAACTCAGAAGCGGTCATCAGTCATCTCTCGGACTGGAGCCGCACGAAGAAGAAGATAGATCTGTTTCGGTTCTTGCAGGAAAACCGCATTCCCTGTTACCCGATGCTCGATCCGGCGGATCATCTTGATTCCGAGCAACTTGCCAAAAGAGGATATTTCACGCGTACAAAGATGGGTTCTGCGGAGAATATCAAGTTGCCGGGAAAGCCCTTTCGACTCGGTGATTCTGGGCTTGGCGAGAACACAGATATCTCCGGGGTCGAATATTGTGACGCTGGCGAAATCACATGGAATGAACGGGGCTCGCTGACACCGGAACCTGACACTCGACGGGCGGGTGAACTACCGCTAGAGGGTGTGCGAGTAGTCGACCTGAGCTGGGTGATAGCAGGGCCGACGAGTACGCGGTATCTGGCTTCGATGGGTGCTGAAGTGGTGAAGGTCGAAACTTCAAGTCGTCCAGACCCGGGCAGGGTTGGTCAGTTACACGATGTTCTCGGGCAAGGGAAGTTGGGAATTACGCTCGATCTGAAATCAGAAGCGGGACTTGCGGCGATCAAAAAGCTGATCGAAACGAGTGATGTTCTAATGGAAAATTTCGCTCCGGGTGTTATGGAACGTCTCGGGCTTGGTTGGGACGTTCTTAAGGAAATAAATCCCAAACTGGTGATGGTTTCTGCTTCAGGAACCGGGCAAACGGGTCCGACTCGACAATACTCGGCTTATGGCACATTGTTGCAGGTCTATACGGGGTTTTCGAGATTGAACGGATACCCGGGTCTTCCAACTTCTATTGGTATGGCGTACCTCGATCCACTTTGCGGGATGCTTTTGTCATACGCTGCGATTGCGGCCCTGAGGTCGAGTCGTGGCACAGATGAGGGGCAGCACGTCGACTTTTCGATGGTCGAGGCGATGCTCTCAACATTGCCCGAACCGCTGATTGAATTCCAGATGACAGGGGTACGTTCTGAACCGATGGGCAATGACGATGTGGAGTACTCGCCGCATGGCGTGTTCAGGTGTGCAGGTGAGGATGCCTGGGTGGCTATCGCTGTGACCAGTCAAAGCGAGTGGGAATCGCTCGGACGCGTGATTGGTGCGCTCGATGAGGCTGTTAATTTGGATCGTGATGAGCGGCGTGATTGCTCAGGGGAGATCAACAGGCTTATTGAGGTGTGGGCAATCGGGTTGTCACCAGATGAGGCAGCACGAGAGTTGCAGAAAGTGGGAGTGCCGGCAAGCGCTTCACGTGCGAGCGCTGAGCTCGTCGACGACGAGCATCTGCAGGCGCGTGGATTCTTCGAGATGTTGAAGGATCGAGAAGGTGTGAGTCGATTGATGCCAACATTGCCGTGGCTCTGGGACGATGACCACGCGCCAAACTACGGGCAACCCCCGGCTCTCGGTCGTGACACTCGTTCCGTGCTCAAGTCGATACTTGGATATTCAGATGAACAGATCCAGTCGATGGCCAACTCAGGGGCGCTAAGTTAGCCGACCCGGTCAATCGGAAGTTCTTGCCACTGCAGTATCGTATCGATCGGTTGCGTTCTGAACAACCAGATCAACGTCCTGCTCGAGGATGAACCTATTTTGCGTAAGTTTCTTTGTGTCGCGTTTCACTAGCTCGATGTAGCTATCACGGCTTTCGTATCGCTCTTCAATGGAGAGCCGTATGTCACTGTTAGCTTCCTGTTCTTTTCGTGTCGCGGGGAACCAGCGGCTGAAACCGAGCATCAATGCCTGTTGGTCGGGCGAGCCTGTGTTCGGGTCTCGAAGATTCCAGCCAGCGTGTGTAGCGACGGGTTGGGTGATGTCGGGAAGCCGAACTCCTGCCAGTTCGTTGCCATCTGAGTCGACTGCCGACACGAGACATGGATAGGTTTCACCTTCGACCGGTGGGTATACGCCAACTCCTTCGAAGTCACGGGGGCCGAGGTCTATCGTCCTGATCACCCAGAGGGTCGACCTATCGGGGGTGAGCTGGTCGGGCAGTCGGTCGAAGCTGTCGAGCACAGTTTCTCTTGGGACTGCGGTTTCTTCGTCGATCCTCGCGTGAGTACTCGGCGGAGGTTCGATTCCGTCGATGATCCAGTTTTCAAGGTTTGCCAGTGCCGCACGCAGGAGCGGTGAGTAGTCGACTACATTGTAGTTGTACATTCCCTGCCCTCCTTCGGGAGACACTGACCGTGCCTGGGGGAGCGAGCCCGCTCCGTGTTGTGTACCGGTAAAGTGGTACATGCGGGTGTTTAGATCGAGGTCTACGTCTTGCTTGCCAGCCGGGTCGGTGGTCATCAGCGAGCAGTCCCCGCGCCAGAATTCCGAAGAGCTGTTGGTGTAGATGGTTTTTGGAACCGCGTTCAGATCATTCAGCCGTTTGAGTATTCCGTCGGACTGCTGTGAAAGCGGGTCCACCATTTCTTTGTCGGCGAATGGGTACAAGTGGCCGAAACTTGGGTAGGACTGGTTGGACGGTTGTGCGTAGCGATGGTTGAACGAGCCCATCCGTGCTCCGGCGACGTGGGGCAGGAGTCCGTCGAAAACTTTCCTTCCTTTCTCGTCAATATTCAGAGCAAGGTGCAGGAATTCTCGAAGCATTCTGCCAGTTTGCGAGGTGCCGTAGCCGATCGCTCGATCGAGGTTGGTAATAGCGGGCAGAAGATCTGCCGAGTCGTATTTGAGGAATGATGTGACATCTCTGAGTGCGAGGAGTCCGGTTCCCGAGACCGGTGCGTCCTTGGAGCTGTAAACGATCTGGTAGAACTTGCCGGGTGTAAACCCCCCTTCGAGATAGATGTGCTCATCGCTTGGCACCACACCGTCGGGCGTTTCTTTCGCGAACTTCCATCTCGAACGAGGGAGTGCTACGTCTTCGCTATCTTCAGAGTCCTTGACGTAGAGGACATCTCCGGGGTCGTTGTCATGAGCCGCTTTCAAGGGACGGTGCACCCGATCGGCGAGTAGCCAGGTTGATAATTCTTGATTTGGCCTGAATTCGACAACGTTCTGTCCGGGGTTTGATTCGTTTGAAAGGTCTGCCAGCGGGGGGGTGAGTCCCATCAATACGTCGTTGGCGTAGACGTCCCATTGCCATCCGATGGACGCGACTGAGAGTCCGCGTTCGAAGAGGAATCCGTCGCCAGGAGAAGGGCTGGCTGAGGGGTCTTCACCGGTGCGGTTGAACGTTCTGATAACTGTCCGCCTGCCTCGGTTCGGGAGTTCGATCAGCACACCGTGAGATCCCCTGTTTGGATCGACTGGTGTCACCAGTGAGAAATCGGCTGAGAACCGCACTCGGCCTTCGTCGTCCCGAGGGGCATATTCGAGATCGACGATGTCTCGATTTACCTCGGCTAAAGGATCGACCGCAAAGGTCAGTAGGGCGTCGATCTGTACATAGGCTCCCGTGTCGCCAAATTCCTGGCCTCCTGCGTATGGAAAGCGGCGGGTCAGACTGAAATCGACGACGGCCATTATGTGTCTCCTGAATCGCCATAAGCTGGCAAAGTAGACGTTGTGGTTTAGGAGCAGGGTTCTGGGGTTAGGTGGAGTGACTTTGAATCGCGTCACAGTCTAACGCCTGAATTCCGTTGTGGGACGCCCCGGGTTCGGCTATTAAATCTCTACGATGAGAGAAAATCGGTAGTTGCGGTTCGACGCTTTTGTTACGCCCCGCCGGCTCGCTTGAGGTTATCGATCCTTTTTCGTTGCTCGTGTGAGAGGTCGGTAAACGGCTCACCCCGTTTTCGGAGCCCGCCGGTGAAGTTTGGTTTTCGCTTTTCGACGAACGCTGCTCGACCCTCTTCACCATCGGTGGTCATGCCGATTAGCAACTGGTTCATGAGAGTTTGTACGCGCCAGGCTTCGTCCGTTGGCATGTCGCCAAATCGAATGACGAGTTCTTTCATCATTCGCGTCGCGACCGGGGGTTGTGCCGCGATCATTTCGGCAATTTCCTGAGATCGTGACATCAGCTCGGCGTGTGGTACTACCTCGTTCACGAGACCTATACGCAGTGCTTCAGTTGCGTCGAACGGTTCGTCGGTCAACAGGATTTTCATCGCATCGGCGTAGTTGATTTGCCTGGTGAGCAGTGTTGCTCCCGGGCCACCACCAACCCAGCCGTTGGAGAGTAATGCGAACTTGAACCTAGCTTTTTCTGCTGAGGCGATACGAATATCAGCTGTCGATAGCAGCGTGTAAAAACCTGCACCGGCCGCCCAGCCGTTGATGGCGGCTACGACTGGCTTGTATATGCGAGGGAAATGGTCGCCCATGAGTCCGTGAACACCAAGTTTTTGGCCGTTGTTGGTGCCAGAAGGCGACCAGAACATTTTTTCGGCCTGAACACGTTCACGCTCTTCTAGCGTGACCCCGGGCTGTGGTTCCAGGTTGTGTCCAGCGCAGAAGTGTCGATCGCCGGTACCGGTCAGGATGGTCACGCGCATGTCGTGATCGTCCCAGATCTCTCGCCAAGCCGCATCGAGTTGATCCGATGTTTCGCGATCCATGATGTTGGCTTTTTTCGGATTGTTGAGCGTTATGTACGCAATGTGATCCTTTTTTTCGAACTTGATCGGCAATTTGAACCTCTGGACTGGGGTTGTAACTCTCTTGTGTGATTAGAATTCCACTCCCTTTTGAGCTGGAATCCCCTGATCGGCGTAGGGGTGCTTGATCTCTTTCATTTCGGTTACTAGATCTGCCACTTCGACAAGTTTCGAGTGGGCGTCTCGTCCCGTGATTATCAGGTTCAGCATTTCGGGCTTGCTCTCGATAACTTCGAGCACCTCGGCGACGTCGATCCAGCCCCACGAGACCGGGTATGTGATCTCATCAAGCATGATCACGTCGTAGTCGCCGGAAGCGATCTTCTCTTTAGCTATCCGCCAACCGTTTTGAGCAAGCGCCTCGTCTTCTGAGAGGTCCTTTGAAGTCCAACTGAATCCCCTGCCAGCCGGAATCATCTCAATTCCAATCTTGTCAGCGGCCATCTGCTCGCCGTACTTCGACTTCTCACTCTTGATGAACTGTACCGCCATCGTGTTCATCCCACGACCCCACGCCCGAAGCATCATGCCGAATCCGGCTGTTGTCTTGCCCTTGCCGTTACCGGTATTTATTATGACAAGTCCTTTGCGAACTCTTTTCAAGCTCGGATGAGGTTTGTAATCGGTCGGCGGATTTATCGGCAATTTATTGTTTCCTAAACGTAACGCGTGAACTTGGGATGTGAACCCTTCCAAGAAACAAAAATCCCCGTTCGCTGGCGATACGGGGGAGCATTTCGAGGAGGTGCAAATTGGAGCAACAATCGTTCTGAGCCACCCCTGTATGCGAGGAGTATTCGTGCCCAATCGTCCCTGGCAGGTCTCCTAGATTACGGTCACGCTACGTTACAGCTAAACGAACCGGTAACAGTGGCGCTACCGCAGCGGATTTACACCGCTTTCCCTTTTCACCCAATTAGATTCTCAACTAAAACCGGGCCGAACTCCCGGGGCACTTTATTCAATTGCGTTGAAGGCTATGTCGCCATCTCGATTGAGTCAACCATGTGCCTGTGCAAAATGTCTTCGAACGTTTAAAGACCGTCAGCAACACCTCGTAGCAGCCAGCCAACTCCGTAAGTCAGGATCGCTGCCATTCCGACAACTCCAGATACAACTGCGAAGGTCGTTATCGTGCCGTCGATTCCGCCATAAACAAATCTTTCAGATAACTCTGAGGCGTGTCTTCTCCTAGGCGTTGACTCACGCTGTCGGGTGTGTGCATATCGCGAAGATGATCAGGTCCGCTAAGGCTTCTGCCCACAAGTTCTCCTAGAAACCGTGGTCCGCTGCGCTATCCTGCGGCACGAACCCAAGGGTTTCTCTAGCATGTTCAATATCACGGTACCGCGTCGGGTTGTCGGAACAGGCGAAAACCACTGCGTATTTCAAATCCTCCGGGGCGTGCGCGGCCTTGTCGATCATCTGAATGATGTCTCGATGACTGCACCAGACCGATGCGTTTCGGATGTTCAGCGGTACGTCGTCGATTTCAACCTTGCCAATACGGATACAGATTACCGACAGGCTGTGCTGTTCCGAATACAACCGACCTATGTTCTCCGTGAATATTTTGGATACGCCATACATACTGCCGGGTCGAATGGGGTCATCAACCGTGAGCATCGGACGTGGTGTTGGCATCTTGAAATCTGGATCATGAACCAGCGATTTAATTGGCTCATCTTTTTCGTACCCTGCGACTAATGCCCCGGTGCTGGCCGCCACGATCCGCTTCACCCCGGCGATTCGACAGGCCTCGAACAAGTTGTAAACACCAGTGATGTTCGCCTTGATATGGGTTTCGTCAGGTACGTTCCCCCGCGAAGCCGCCATGTGAATTACGGTGTCGACACCTTCCACCGCTGGCATGATTCCGTCAATTCCGACCCCTATGTCCACGATGGTCGTGGGAAAGTCTTGAACCTCACTTCGACCAAGTGCTGTTACATCGTACTGTTCGGCGAACTTCCGACCGGCGAGGCCGCCTATCAGTCCGCTCATTCCAGTTATCAGGAATTTTTTAGTGTTCATTAGTTTTTTGAGATTACAGGGCAGTTATCTGGCGCGGTGAACTAATTCAAAACATTTTAAGAGAATTCAGTGAAATGGTTTGCAGTGGTTCTCTCAAGCTCACGCGCAAGCGCCTCGTTTGCATTCAGCAAATCGAGAGTACCGTCCGCCATCAAGTCTGATGCTTCCCGGCGCGCAATTTGCAGCAGGTCAACATCATCTATTGTTGCAACCTGCAACTCGTCCCAACCGCTCTGGCGAGTACCCATGTAATCACCTGGGCCTCGAATTCGCAGGTCTTCTTCTGCCAGCACGAAACCATCTGAAGTGTTCAGCACTACGTCGAGTCGTTCGTTGGCGATTGCGCCCTTAGAGTTAGACATCAGTACGCAGTAGCTCTCACCTTCACCACGTCCAACGCGGCCGCGCAACTGGTGAAGCTGGGCAAGGCCAAAACGATACGCACTCATGATCATCATTACGGTCGCGTTCGGGATGTCGACACCAACCTCGATCACCGGAGTCGCCACAAGTACGTCGATCTCCCCTCTTCTTACGCGCTCCATAATATCCTGCTTCTCAGGCAGCTTCATTCGACCATGCAACAGTCCAACTCGCAGATCTTTAAACTCACCGTTCGAGAGTCGATCAAACTCCACAAGTGCAGATGCAGCCTCTATCGAATCCGATGGCTCAATCAGCGGGCAAACCGCGAACGCCTGCCGTCCGAGCGCAACCTGCTGACGTACAAGCTCGTATGCGCTGTTCTCAGTAACGTTGCTGTTCACCAGTGTTGTTGTAATGGATTTTCGGCCCTTAGGCAGAATTTTCAGCGTTGTGATGTCGAGGTCCCCGTAAACGGTCAGTGAAAGCGTTCTCGGAATAGGGGTTGCTGACATGGCCAGTAGATGAGGTCGAGGCTCTCGTTGGGTCAAGGCACCACGTTGCTCGACACCGAAGCGATGTTGCTCATCGACGACAGCGAGACCGAGTCTGGGAATCGATACTTGCTCCTGCAGTAGGGCATGTGTGCCGATGATGAGATCGGCTTCACCTCCGGTGATCATCTGCTGGACCCGTTTTTTAATCGATCCTTGAAGGCTTCCAATGAGCAGAACCATAGTGATTCTGCGATTGTCGCTACCGGGCAAGCTGGCGTGACGAACTGCGTCTCTCGGTTCACCGAACAACGGCTCTGCTTTGAGTTGGTTGGCGATACTCAGAAAATGCTGCTCTGCGAGCACCTCAGTCGGTGCCATTAGTGCACCCTGTCGACCCGCTGTATTAACGGCCAGTAAGGCGGACAGTGCCACTACCGTTTTTCCGCTTCCAACCTCACCTTGAAGAAGCCTGCCCATCGGCACACCTGCCGACATATCTTCGAGCAGCCCGTCAAGCGATTCACGCTGGTCGACAGTCAACTCGAAGTCGAGTGAATCAAGGAACGCTTCGACGACCGAACGGGCTTTGGTCTCTTCTACAACGATTCCGTCTCGCCGGTGCTTCCACTCGGCCTTCTTTTTGAGCGCTGCAAGTTGATACATAAACAACTCGTCGAACGCCAACCGGCGGCGAGCATTGAACTGGTGATCCGCTGAATCGGGGTAGTGCATCGATTTGACCGCTTCTGGTAGGTCGGTAAACGAGTGTCGCTGTTTCAGGTCATCGGTCAGGAACTCGTCGAGCAACGACAGCCCGTTATCGAGAGATTTTCTCGTGGCAGTCCGAATGGATCGTTGAACAAGTCCGTCGGTAGACGGGTATACCGGTAGCAGGTTTCCTGCGTGGGTCAGCTGCAGATCACCACTGTTGGTGTTCGAGATAGCAGATTCGGATGGCAGCTCATCGTACTCGGGATTCTGCATCTGGGCGAAGCTGTTGAAAGCGCCTATTTCTCCGGAAAAAGCGACTAGGTCACCCCGCCTGAACTTGTTTGCGAGATACGCCTGCCTGAAAAACGTTGCTTCGAGCACTCCAGTACCATCGTTAATCAGTATCTTGGCCGCACCCGGTGGGGGTCCAATTTTTACAGTTTCAGATCGAACTACTCGACCGGCAACGGTCATCTGCTCGCCGTACAGAACCTCTCCAATTTTCGTTACCTGCGAGTAGTCGACGTGCCGATGCGGGAACAGGCGAACCATGTCTCGCAAGTTCGTTACGCCCAATCGAGCAAGTTTCGGGCGAATCGCCTTGTGTATGAACTTGAGATCTTTTAGCGGTGTATCGAGCGCGTACTTAACCTTGGATGACAACCGGCGAGCTGGCTTTCGAGGAGCGGGTCGAGGTGCCGGCTTCGGGGCTGGTGGCGATTGTTTTACCGCCTCCACACCTTCTTCGCGCAATCGCCCCATCACAGTCGAAGCCCAGCGATGCCGTTGCCCTGGCTGTAGCGCTGCGTAGTTGGTACCTCGGAGCGGTTCTACATCACGAATCCACGGTAGTTCCGCCGCTGAGTTGTCGATGAATATGTCTAATCCCCCCATCACGGCACGATCGGTGAATTCAAATTTTTTCTCAAGCTCCAGCACGTTGCGAAGCGCAGTAATAGCTCGATTTGGAGTTTGATTTCGCCTGAACTGGTATCGCGCAGGGCTTCGTGATTGTCGGCTTGCTTCTCCTCCTCCCGCATTCATCAGCTGGATTCAGCTCTGATAAAGCCAAGTCCGAGCGTGCCCGGTCCGAGATAGTTCCCTACTACCGGGCCGAGTTGTGCGACGACCGGCTCGCCATCTGGTGCGTAGCTGGCGACCTCGTTTGCGATCTCTTGCGCATCGATCTCATCTGTCGTGTACAGAATGGACAGTTTCTCCAGCGGCGCGTACTCGGCAACCAAAGATTTCACTCTCGCAATGCCTTTTTTACGATTTCTCGCGCGCTCAAGTGGGTACGCCTCACCCTCTCTTATTGTGAGGATTGGCTTTACCCGCAAGATCGAACCAACAAATCCCTGCGCTTTTCCGATTCGTCCGCCACGGACCAGATATTCGAGTGTGTCGACCATCCCGATAAACACCGCTCGTTTACTCGCACTTTTCGCGAGTGCGACGGCTTCGTCAAGCGTCGATCCACCGACGATCGCCTCGGCAACCTGTACAGCCGTGAACCCGAGCGCCATCGAGGCTTGTTCGGTATCCACAACCTCTATACGCGGCCCATTTGAACCAAGTCCCGCTGCGGCTTGAACCGCAGAGTTATGCGTAAGACTCAGCTTAGATGAAATGTGGATGGAGATGATTTCATCGTGAGTCTCGCTCAGCTTTTCGTACATTTCGAGGTACGTTCCAACCGATGGTGCGGAAGTCGTGGGGATCACTTTCTGATCGGGTAATAGCCGATACATTTCATCGGCCGAAATCGTGACGCCATCAAGAAACGTTTCATCTTCGATATGCACGTTCAAGGGAACAACTGAAATATCGTGTTGCTTTGCGATATCAACAGGAAGGTCAGATGTACTGTCAGTGACGACTGCGATGCTCATTCACTTGCTCCAGAAGTTGCGAGGTTGTCGGGGCGATCTGATTCATGGTTTTCAGTTCAACGATCAGGCTACTCTACTGCAATCAGATACTCGTAATGGGGTTGTCCGCCGTACACTACTTCGATTTCGATGTCGCTGAACTTGTTTTCAAGGGTTTCGGTAGTCGTTGAAACCTGTTCAGGAGTCAGGGATTCCCCCGTGTATATAGTGATAATTTCTGCGTCAGCGGCATGATCAGCTATCAGTTTTATGAGGACAAACAATGGTTCTCGCCCGACAGCCACGATTTCATCGTCGTAAGTGGCGAACGCCATGCCCTTTCGGATTTCGTGACCATAAACCGTTACGTCACGGCTTGCCATGCACACTCGTCCGTCACCGACCTCGCCAACGACATCGTTCATTGCAGATTCGTTGTCGTTGAGACTCCGGGAGGTGTTGAACTCGAGTAGTACAGCAACGCCTGTCTGCATGGAGTGCGTAGTAACAACTCGAACGTCCTTGCGGCTGAGTCCCGGAACTTCTTTTGCCGCGGGAACGACGTTCTTGTTATTCGGGAGCAGGATGACCTTGTCTGAAGGTGCAGCCTCGACAGCTGCAAGCAGATCGTCGACCGAAGGATTCATGGTGTCTCCGCCCTCAACTACAGATGTGGCACCCATTCCTGCACTAACGATCAAGTCGGTGAGTCCATCACCAGCTGCAACGGCAACAACGGCTATCTCGACCGGTGTGGCAGCCTGAGTCTGGAGAATCAGTCGATCATCTTCACGGCGATCTGCCGCCCATCCCGCAGCCTGATCATCCATGTTGGCGATTTCGATATTCGAAAGCTGGCCGTACACGATACCGGCAGTAAGTGCCTCGCCGGGATTCTCCATGTGGACATGCACCTTGGCAATGTCCTCGGTACCGTCCACGATGGCTGAACGGCCTATTCGGTCCATATGCTCACGGATTTTATCAAGGTCAAGCCCTTCGGCCTGGATAGCGAATACCGTGCAGTAACCCCAGTCGATCTCCTCGGAGGCGTCAACAAAATCGGCTTTTACAGATCCTGAGAAGGTCTTGCCTGCCGGCATTGGCACATCGAGCACTCGACCAACGGGATGCTCTCCCCGCAACGCCCTGAGGGCGCCATCGAGCATAACAGCGAATCCGAACCCACCTGAATCCACAACCTTGGCTTCTTTGAGCACAGGCAGCAGTTCCGGTGTTCGCCGAACTGAGGCGAGCGCCTCTGCTGCAACATCTTCCAACACACTAACGAGCGAATCGTTTTCAGCGGCAGATTTTTCCGCTATATCGGCACACTCACGGTAGACCGTGAGCATAGTGCCTTCGACAGGGTTCGGCAGGGACTTGTAGGAGTTATCGCTAGCGATACGAATAGATCGTGCGAAATGTTCGCCAGTGAGTTCTGTGGCATCCCCGATAGCCTCGGCAAGGCCTTTGAAATACTGGGCGAGTATCAACCCTGAGTTCCCGCGTGCGCCAAGTAAGGCTGATCGAGCTAGTGTCCTAGAAACGTCGTTGGCTGATTCAGTCGAGTTCACTGGTAGATCTTCAACGACAGATCGCAGCGTGAGCAGCATGTTCGTGCCCGTATCACCATCCGGAACCGGGAATACGTTCAGTGCGTTGATCGTATCTCGATTCGCCTCGACGGCCTTCGTCGTCGCACGGATCATATCCGCGAGACGAGACGAGGTACCGCTCGGTATCTTGGTCGTTGAGTTCAGCATGATTTGTGATTCCTGACTTTTTAGAACTGCCGCCAGTTCAAAATGATCGATTAGACTCGCATTTCATTGAACAAGAATTCGGTTGTTACAATCGACCTTGCATGTTAGCGTTAATCGTCGGAATCTTTTTCGGGCGTTGTTGTTTTTCGTGAATGAAATTGAGTGCTCGGCGAGATTAGTTCCCGCCATCTAGATATTTTTGAGAGTTTTACTGCTATGCCTAGCTCCGACCAGATCAGGGCAAAACTGGGTCTTGGACCCCGTCCCAAGCCAATGTTCGGTCACAACCGATCACACGCATTGAACGCTACCCGCAAGATTTCGAAGCCAAACCTGCAAAACAAGTGGGTGACGATCGACGGTCAGCGCTACCGAGTCAAGCTGACCGCTCGAGAGATGCGTACTCTTGACAAAAAGGGCATTTCTCTCCTTTCGGTTGAGTAAAACTGTTCTCATGTAAATCTGAAATCCCTCTCGAATGAGAGGGATTTTTTGTTGGCACTCAGAGCTGAAGGATGCCATTACAACAATCTCTTTATTTATTTTGTTGTAGATGTGCATGGCTTTCTTGGCCACGTTAACGAAAAGCTGTTGCTGAAGATGTTGACCGAATCCGAAGCACCCGCTCAAACTCCGAGCGGAGGAAGGGGTTTGGTCGGTTCAGCGGCTAAGGGAGTCACCTAGAAATGGTAGCTGGATCGCGAGGAACGACCTAAATTCCCGGTCGGGCGACCGGTAAGGCAAAGTCCAGGCGATACGCACCGGAAACGCTTGTGACCAGTTAGTGACCAATACCCGGTTATTCCAGTTCAGATCCAGTATAAATTATGACCTAGATTTAGTGTCCCCCGCCCTCTCCCTACCAGGAAGAGGGAACGAGTTAACTCCCGGCGTTGCGAATCGCTTCGATGCCTATCTTCATACCGCCGGGGAAGTTGAATACACCGGTTCCTGAGATGAGTGTGGTTGCTCCGGCATCGATCACGCAACCTGCGGTATCGACCTTGATGCCGCCGTCGACAGCTATCTCTAGGTCGTGCCCAACCATTCGTGCCATATCGGCGAGCTCGGTAATTTTGCAGAGCATTTCGGGCATGAACGACTGGCCGCCGAATCCCGGTTCTACTGTCATTACGAGAACCCGATCTATGAGCGTCAGAGTTGATTGAAGAACCGAAGCTGGTGTGTCGGGTTTCAATGATACTCCCGCAATCGTGCCAGCCGCTCTGGCATCACCAAGTGAGGCCTCAAGATCGTCACATGCCTCCGCGTGCATCGTGAATATGTCACCACCGGCATCAGCGAACTCTTGGGCGTATCGAGCCGGTTCGACGACCATCATGTGAACGTCGATCGGCAGCTTCGTAAAAGGGCGAATCGCTTCTAGGACGGGAATTCCAATCGTAATGTTGGGCACGAAACTGCCATCCATCACATCGAAGTGAAGCTCGTCGGCTCCGGCCTCCTCTACCGCGGCAATCGAGTCGGCTAGATGTGCAAAGTCTGCCGCCAGTAGCGAGGGTGAAATCTTTATCTTTGGAGCCACGCTGATTTTCTGAACTTTCTACCGTCCCAGCCGTTGGGCCAGTGCTTCGGGATGATACGCCATGATCGTATCGGAACCCGCCTGGGCACTGGCGACCATGTTGTCGAGGTTTTCCATCACGTCGGGACCAGATGCGATCACCTTTTTACCGCCATCGTGGGCCGCTTGAACGTCTTCGGCACTCATCAGGTATCGAGCGTAGATCCATGACGAGTACGGATCACTGATTGCACCCGGAAGTTCTGCTGCGTTGTTAGCGACCGATGCGCACTGGAAGTTCGCGTTGCCTTCGTAGAAGCGCCGTCGAACATCGAGCATGAGATGGATCAGCCCAATACCCACAGTACTGTCGAGCAAGTCACGTTCGGCGAGACCGTCGCATATCTTGTTGATGCAACCGGGGTCGAGCGTCTTCATCTCAATAATCAAAGTCGTTTCGGCAGTGCCGTACTGCTGCACAGCGTCGAACGTTTCCATGAGAGTTGGAATTAGCTCACCAGCGAACTTTGGGTCCCACCAGCTACCAGCATCGAGTGCTTTCAGCTCGGCGAGGGTCATGTTGGCGACACTGCCCGAGCCGTCTGTCGTGCGATCGACCGTGTCATCGTGAACAACCACAAGTTCTTCATCGAAAGTCCCACGGACGTCGATCTCGATGGCCATTCCCTTTTCGAGAGCGGCCTTGAAGGCCCTTATCGTGTTTTCAGGGTAGGTCTCATCAAGACCACGGTGAGCAATGATGACTGGAAATTTCATTTCATGTTCGGGGGAGGACATGCAGGGTTGAATTCATGGATTGGAATGGATGCAAAATGTAGCCAACCAGTGAGTTACCTCAGGAAAAGGATCACTGATTCGCCTCAGTGAGCATTCCTTTTGCTTCGGCGATTGCGGCGCGGACCCGCTCGGGAGCAGTTCCGCCGGGGACATTACGTGCTGCAACAGCAGAATCAAGAGTGATTTCCATCACGCCTTCATCAAAAAGAACAGAAGCCTTCTGGAAATCGTTTAGCTCCAACTCGCCGAAACCAACACCATTTTCGATGCACTGCTTCGAGAGATCGGACACGGCGATGTACGCCTCGCGGAACGGAACACCCTTGCCAACGAGATAGTCGGCGATGTCGGTTGCAAGCACAAAACTCTTTTCGGCGGCCTGTCTCATATGCTCGACGTTCACGCTTATACTTTCGACCATTCCAGCTGCAGCTTCGAGCGCAATGATCACGGTGTCGGCGGCGTCGAAGAGCCCTTCCTTGTCTTCCTGAAGATCACGGTTGTATGTGAGTGGTAGACCCTTGATCGTCGTGAGTATCCCGACCAGCGATCCGTAGACACGACCAGTCTTCCCACGAATTAACTCGGCGAAGTCGGGATTACGCTTTTGCGGCATGATGCTGGAGCCGGAGGTGTATTCGTCGGAGAGCTTGATGAATCCAAATTCGTCTGACGACCAGATCACAAGCTCTTCAGCGAGGCGTGAGAGATGAGCCATCGCAAGCGATGAAGCGGCTAGGAACTCCACGATGAAGTCACGATCGGAAACAGCATCCATCGAGTTTCTCGAGATTTCACTGAAATCGAGCTGGGCAGCCACCCATTCACGATCAATCGGGTAGGGAACGCCAGCCATTGCACCTGATCCTAGCGGCATGACATCGGCCGATTCGGCGGCTTGTGCGAAGCGGGTCGCATCACGATCGAACATCTCAAAGTAGGCCATCAGGTGATGCGCCAGAACGATCGGCTGGCCGCGCTGCATGTGGGTGTACCCGGGGACGACTGTTTCGACGTGATCTTCAGCGAGGTTCACGAGGGCGGTTTGCAGAGAAACCGCTGCGTCGAACGCACGACCGCAGGCGATCTTTATCCATAGACGCGTATCGGTAGCAATCTGGTCATTGCGTGAACGGGCGGTTTGCAGGCGGCCTGCAGCGTCGCCAATAAGTTCGTATAGGCGAGATTCCACGTTCATGTGGATATCTTCGAGCTCAGGACTCCAGATGAACTCGCCCATCTCGATCTCGGCTGCGATCGTGGTCAGGCCCTCAACGATCTTCTTGGCATCGTCGGATTTTATGATCCCCTGTCGACCCAGCATGCGGGCGTGCGCGATCGAACCACTGATGTCCTCAGCATACAACCGACTGTCGTAGTGAACCGACACTGTGAAATCACTCGCGAGCTCACTTCCGCGCGCTGCTGCTGCGGGATTTTTGTTTTCGTTACTGTTAGAACCTGTCATGTGAAGTGTTCTTTGACCTGATGCTTGATCGCACGCGAAATCATACTGCGTGCAACATTATCGCTACTAGGGGGAAACTTATCCGAATTGGACCCGGCATTCGCTACCGTTCAAGACGCGACTAGCCGTATGGCCAGCAGCAAACTCGGAATCCCAGAAAAAGTGGCTAAGAAGCCGTTTTATCGCTGTTCGGAGTTGGTTTGCTTTCGGCTTTGAGTTCGGGCTGCGAGAGAGTATATGTCGATGAATCCAGTAGCTGCCTCGTGATCGAACGAGTCGGTCGTCGAGTAGGTCGCCAGATCGAAATCGTACAGCGAGAACGGCGAACGTCGACCAACCACCACACAAGAACCCTTGTGCAGACGCAGGCGAACATCGCCGGTCGAGTATTCGTGGACACTGTCCATGAACGCCGTAATGTTCGTACGAAGCTCGGTGAACCAGCGACCGTCGTAAACCATGTCTGAGTAGATCGCCGAGAGATTTTCTTTCACACGCTGCTGCTCACGAGACATTGTAGACGTCTCAAGTGCCTTCAAAGCGGTGTGCAGCACAATAGCGGCAGGAGTCTCATAGACCTCACGCGACTTGATGCCGACCAGACGGTTTTCGATGTGGTCGATACGACCCACACCGTGCTCACCAGCCATGTCGTTCAAGATTGATATCAGTTCAACGCCAGACTTCAGGGAGCCATCAACGGAAACCGGCACACCCTTCTCAAAGCCGACCACAACCTCTACATATTCGTCAGGAGTTTCTTCGATCGGCTTGGTCCACGAGTAGGCATCCTCGGGCGGCACAAGCCACGTGTCTTCTAGGTCTTCACCCTCGATCGCCTGACCCCACAGATTGCGATCGATCGAGTAGACGCGCTGGTCACTCCCAACCTCACGAAGTTCGAGTCCGGCCTTCTGGGCGTATAGCTTTTCCTCGTCGCGGGTCATGCCCCACTCGCGAGCGGGTGCAACGATCTTTAAGGGCTCACCGGCAGCAGATAGCGTCATGATTCCAGCGTCGAAACGAACCTGGTCATTTCCTTTTCCGGTGCAGCCGTGGGCAACCGCGGTTGCTCCGACCTGGCGTGCGGCTTCAACCAGCTTCTTCGCCATCAAAGGACGGCCTAGGGCCGTCGAAAGCGCGTACACGCCTTCGTACATCGCTCCAGCCTAGAGGCCAGGGTACACATATTCGTTCACGAACTCGTCTCGAACGTCCCAAACGAAAGAGTCTATGGCACCAGCCTGTGCGGCTCGTTCCTTCACTCCAACGATTTCGGGTCCTGCGCCCAGATCAACTGTGAGAGTCACAACATCCATGTTGTAGTTTTCCTGGATCCAGACAGTTGAGATTGTCGAGTCCATGCCCCCGCTATAAGCGAGGACGCACTTTTCCCTTGCCATATCTAAGTTCGATTCCTGTTGGGTTTCGGGTTATTGAGGCGTGTTGTGGCGCATTTGCCGTTTGGCGCAACCTAACTATTCTCTCGCTAGATGGAAGGAATGTCACTTCGTTAGCTACGGGTGGCGAGCCTGTTATTACGAGGGCTCCTCGCAATGACGTAATCAAAGCCCATTCGAATTATCTGTCAGCTTGTGCCGGATTGCTCCGTTAACGCAACAAAAGCAGCCCCGGCCATCAGATGGTCGGGGCTGCTCGTTTCACATTCGAATAGCCGAGCTCACGCGCCAGCCTCTTCGAGCACCTTATCTAGAATTGTTACCGCTTCGTCGATTTCGTCTCGGCTTACGTTCAAGGGTGGCATAAAGCGGATCATGTTGGGTCGAACGGCGTTCATGAGCAGGCCCTCGGGCAAGCTCGCCGTTACTGTTGCTCCGGCGATCTCCTTCGACATTTCCACTGCGATCAACAGCCCCACGCCTCGAACTTCAGTGATGAAGTCGTACTTCTCAGCGAGAGCGTTAAGCTTGCCCTGGAAGTAAGCACCGGTCTCTTTTGCCAGCTCTGGAATGTTCTCGTCAACGATCACCTTCGCAGCGGCCGAACCAGCAGCAGTTGTCAGAGCGTTTCCACCGAAAGTGGATCCGTGATCTCCAGGCTCGAGAACCGAGCAGAACTCCTTCGTCGTGAAAGCACCTAGAGGAGTGCCAGACCCAAGAGCCTTTGCCAACGTCATAACGTCTGGCTCAACACCCGGGAACTGCTGGTATCCAAAAAGTGTTCCGAGTCGGCCCATTCCGGTCTGAACCTCGTCGAGCATGAATAGAATGTTCTTCCCATGGCAGAAGTCCATGATCTCTTTTAGGTAGTTGGCGGAAGGTATGTTGACCCCACCTTCGCCCTGCACCGGCTCGAGTAGAACCGCACATGTGCGACCTTCGACATAGGCGTCTTTGATCGCCTGAACATCATTGTATGGAACGTTCACGAACCCCGGCATAAGCGGAGTCCACTTTTCCTGGTACGCAGGCTGGCCGGTGGCGGCCATCATCGCCTGCGTGCGACCATGGAACGAGTCAAGAGTAGTGATGACCTCGTATGCGCCATCGAGCTTGGTCTTGCCCCACTTGCGAGCGACCTTGCAGGCGCCCTCGTTGGCTTCTGCTCCTGAGTTGCAGAAGAAGACGCGATCGATGTCGGAGTTGTCGACGATGATCTGCGCCAACGGAAGCTGTGGTGTCGTATAGAACAGGTTAGACATCTGCAGAATCTTGCCTGCCTGACCCCGAATGGCTTCGGTAACCGCAGGGTGGCTGTGTCCCAGATTCAGGACAGCCCACCCGGCTGTGAAGTCGAGATAGCTCTTGCCATCGTTGTCGAACACTCGGGTGCCTTCGCCTCGTACCAGCACAGGGGGCATCCGGTTCACCACTTGCATGTAGTACTTGGATTCGAGGTCCTTATAGTCAGACGAACTAGTCATTTTGCTTCTCTTTTGTTCTCAAGTGGTCATCTGCCCCAGCGATACATCGGGAAGAATCCTATTTCGAAGTTTGCCGTTGAACCTAACGACATCTGCAATACACGAACCGCATTTTGCAGAGGGAGAACTATACCGCAGTGCACTTGAGATTGGTGTCGTCCAGTAGGCTTTCGCTCGTGCCTAGTTACTCGCAATTACAAGGTCGTCGATATCCAGCGAAGATCGCTCAGTCTTTGCGGCCTGGCCGCCAACCTCGAAGCCATGCCCTGACGAACAGGGCGGTTGCGAGTCCGATCGCACTCGCACTCGCGGGCCATTTAGAGCCAATCGGCCAATCAGCGTCGATCAAAAAAGCGATTGCCACAATGATTATTAGCCCGGTCAGCGCGCCGTGACCACTACTTTTGACTTTCGCTACAACGAGCATGCCAATCGCCAGCCCCACAACTCCAGCTATTGGCATCATCGCAACAACTACCCCGGCACCACTCGCTAACCCGGCTCCGCCCTTGAAGCGATTGAACAACGGGTACCAGTGTCCAATAACCGCGGCCGATCCACCGATAAACCACAGATCTTGGGGTGCACCCATCGCCCAGGCGATCAACACCGGAGCGGCGCCTTTCATGCCATCAGCAAAGAAAACAACTGCGCCAAGTCGTTTATCAACCCTACGAAAAACATTGGCAGCTCCGGGATTACCTGTACCGGTTTCGAACAGATCGACTCCTGCCCTCATCGTGAAAAGCGTCGCAAAGGGGATCGAGCCCAACAGATACCCGAAAATCAGCATCGCGACGACGTGACCTGATGTATCCATGTTGAATCCCTTGTTAGCGTTTCAATCGATCAGATGATTCTTGTGCCGATGTCTGCACCACGCACACAGTTGAGCAGAGCACCGGCCAGCCGACCATCAATGATGTGACCGGAGCCCGCGACCGACACTGCATCAGCACACGCCTCGATCTTCGGGATCATTCCGCCGACAGCAATCCCACCGGCAATTAGCTCCATAGCCTGTCCGCGAGTCATCCTAGGAATGAGGCGTCTGCGGGCATCGAGAACGCCTTCGACATCGGTCTGGAACACCAGTTGATCGGCTTTCACAGCTTTGGCTATGTGCCCCGCTGATGTATCGGCATTGATATTCAGTATTCTATCTTCACCTGATTCAGTAGGATAAAGATGCAGCGCGGTAGGTGCTATCACGGGAATACTCCCGGATTCGAGCACTACTTCGATCGGCTTGGCGTTCGCTTTGACGATTTTTCCGACATAGCCAAGGTCAGGATCGAGCACCTCGGCCTGAAGCAATCCACCTGAGACACCAGAAATTCCGACCGCGTCTCCCCCGGCAGCCTGGAATTCTGCAACCAGCTGGGAATTCACGAGACCGGCGAGAACAGCAACGGCAACGTCGAGCGTGTCTGAATCGGTGCGCCTCAGTCCACGAATGAACTCAGGCTGGATACCGAGCTTCGCAACCCAGTCGCTGATGACCTTGCCGCCACCATGCACCACGACAAGTTTCGCTCCCTGTTTCCATAGTTCGACAATGTCGGGAACGGTGCTGTCGCCCTCGCCAAGAGTGCTACCGCCGATTTTTATTACGATTTTCTTGCCTGAAGCGTTGCGTTTGTTCGAAGTGGTCATTGTTAATCCACCTTTGAACAGTGCAAATACGAAAGACCCGGGTTAATAAGTGCTAGCTTGTCCCCGTTAATTTGAGGCTGGCCGCTCACAGCGATGTCCCTTTGATGACGACTACGTCGTGTAGGCCGAGTTGAATACCACGTACTCTTCGGTAAGATCGCAGCCCCACGCCTGACCATAACCATCGCCAAGGTTGAGATCGACTCGAAGCCGCACCTCATCACCACCGAGAGCGCTAACACCACTCAGAAAGTTGTATGCGATAGCCTTCACATCAAATACGAACTCAATATTGATCACATACCAATCAATTTTCGACTCGTCGAGGGGAATCTGCGCCTTGCCAACGGCCATGAATATTCGACCCCAGTTAGGGTCACGACCGTAGACAGCAGTTTTGACCAATAGTGAAGCGGCACATTCTCGTGACGCAAGTAATGCATCGTCGTCAGAGTGGGCACCTTCGACTGTCACTTCGATCAACTTCGTTGCGCCTTCACCGTCCCGGGCGATTTCGATTGCGAGATGCTCGCACACCAGACGTACAGCCTCTGCAAACGCCTCTGAGGCATTGTCACCACCGGAGATAACAGGACCGGCGGCGGCTCCATTCGCCATAAGTAGAACAGTGTCGTTCGTGCTCTGATCGCCATCCACATCGATTTGGTTGAACGATAACTTTACAGCCTGTGAAAGCGTTGCCTGCAAAAATGCAGGATCCACGTTTGCGTCGGTGGTGGTAAACGCAAGCATCGTCGCCATGTTCGGGTGAATCATCCCCGATCCTTTCGACACGCCACCCACAGTGTGGGTTGTGCCGTTGACATCGAACGATACTGCGATCTCTTTCGTGCGCTTATCGGTTGTGAGAATTGCTTTGGCGAAATCGCCACCGCCATCGGCAGTTACTTCAATCTGCGGAATGAACTCGCGCATGAGCGCCATCGGAATCTCGACACCGATCACTCCGGTCGAACAAACCAACGTCTCTTCTGCCGTTACGCCCAGTTTCTCGGCTGCTATGTCGGTCATCGCTTTTGCATCGACCATGCCCTGTTTGCCAACGGCGGTATTCGCGCAACCGCTGTTCGCGACCACAGCTCGAACTCGCTTATCGACACCAACGCGGTCACTGGAGAGCGTGACGGTGGGTGACAGAATGCTGTTTTGCGAAAACGTGCCAGCAACACTACACGGTTGTTCTGAAACTAATAGACCGATGTCTAGCTTGTCAGCACCTGGAGTCTTGATTCCTGCGAAGACGCCTCCAGCAGAAAAACCCTTGGGCGAAGAAACCGTGCCGTTCGGCACTGATGCGATGGGGAGTGTCATGGCAATTATTTACCGGGTTCCGTCTCAGTTATTTAGAAACAGACACCCTGGCTATTTAGCGCTATATAAAGCGAGTGTTAATAGAGTTCCGAATGAACAAACGCCGCACTCATGCCAGCGGTTACGATCAAGAACTAATCGAGTCCGACCGTTTCGGCTAAAACTGAAAAGTGTGGCAATTCAAACCAACTGGGAGTATAGCAGCAGAGAGTTGAGGGATTCCCGTAAAAAGAGCTACGACTCGGCTGAAGACGATCTAACTGATAGTGATTTGCCCGAAATCAATATGGTTCAGCTCAATCCCGATGAAGTAGAGCCTGAACTATCCAACTTCGACGACTTTGATACTGAAGATGACATCGACACAGACCTAATAGACTCAGTTCTCGAAGACAAGAACAAAGATCCAGTAGCCTGATCGTCGTTCCCGCCGCGCTGGTCGCATCTCTCCTGCATCTAACTTTTCAGTTAGCTAAATTCCGGTGATCAATCAGGTTGATTACGCGAATGCCGTGTATTAATTGGGGCCGAACCTATCGACACAAATGCCAGGTGCTTCTAAGCTTGAGACTAGTGGATCGAGTCGAAGTGTTATCCGTGCGAACGGTGTGAGAGAGCATGAGCGAAATCAAGCAAATTGATGTTCTGATAGGCGGGCAAGGCGCAGCAGCGTTCGCTGCTGGCCTGTATTCGTCTCGTTATCAGGTGAACACTCTAATTGCCGGAGAGCAATTCGGCGGGGAAACCGCGACTGGCGGAACCATCGAAAACTACCCCGGCCAACCGGATATCGACGGCTTCGACCTGATGATGAAGTTCAAAGAGCAGGTCGACAACCTCGAAACTCCTACTGCTTACTCGAACCTTAAGTCAGTCACAAAGAATGGTGATGTATTCCGAGCCGTTCTCGATGATGGTACTGAAATCGACGCCATATCCGTGATCCTCGCTGTGGGCCGAGAACGCCGAAAGCTATCTCTTGCCAACGAAGAAGAGTGGACCGGAAACGGGGTATCGTACTGCTCGACTTGCGATGCCCCGCTATATCGAAATAAAAAGGCGGCTGCAGTAGTCGGTGGCGGAAACGCCGCCGTCGAAGGTGCGATCCTCCTCGCAAAATACGCCGAAACCGTCTACCTGATCTACCGCCGTGACAAGCTGACTCGGCCTGAACCAATCCTTACCAAAGTGCTTGAACAGACCGGCAACATTAAGGTGCTATACGAAACGGAAGTCCGTGAACTCCTCGGCTACGCAGAAACCGGGCTTAATGGCATTCGCATAAATAAGCCGTGGGAAGGCCGGAACGAACTCACTATCGATGGCCTGTTCATCGAGGCCGGTGCAGATCCACGGCTGGAGATTCCGAATCAACTCGGTCTTGAGATAAATCCAGACACCGGAGAAGTCCATGTCGACAAGGGGCTGAACACTTCAGTTACAGGCATTTATGCTGCAGGTGACCTAACGGACGGCACCGAACTGAAGCAGACAATCACAGCCGCTGCACAGGGCGCAATTGCAGCGCTTTCCGCTTATCAGCACGTAATGGAAGTTAAGTCCGGTTGGCAGGACGCTAAAGAACCGGCGCCAGTCGCTGTTTCAAGTGAATAAGGCCGTCAGTTGAATAAGAGGCTGATAGAGATACTCGTCTGTCCTCGTTCGAAGGCTCCATTGGAACTTTCCGTCGATCAAGCCGAAGATGAAGATGTTGTCGAGGGTGGGCTTACGTGCGCAACGTGTAATCACACTTTCCCCATCAGCCAGGGCGTTCCTAATCTTCTTCCATGGGACGGTTGTACGGCACTCAACTAACATGCGCTGATCATCAGTGGTTAATTTCCGCTACTTGCGTCCACTCACATAAATTCGTGTCCGTTCACACCAGTTGGTCATCCAGAAATCACATTCGAAGGAGGAAAGCTGGTCGCGGTCGGCGCGAACGGGACTAGACCGCGTTAAGTTTTCGGAGAATGTCGCCAGCGATCAGGAAACAACCTGCGTGAAAACCGATCACACTAAGACCCGTGCCTTGAGCGGTGTACCCGGCTGGATACAAACCAGAGATATCGGTTGATTCGAATGTCGCCTGGTCGACAACCATCTGGTTCAGTTGGAATCTGAAATTGTCACGTTTGGCGTGGAAGGTGAGATCTCCGAAAGACCGGAGCAAGTTGTAGTCGGGATCTCCGCCTATTTCAACCACAACATGATCAACTTGAAGTTGAATCGGTCCATCAGCCGTGGTTATCTCAACGAGGCCGTCCGGTCGAAAAGCCGTTACTTTCGCCCCGTACAGCAGCCCCATTCGTGCCTGGTCGCCTGACAGGATCTCACCCCACCGTCGGTAATACGGAAGGTACTGCGAATCGTGGATCAGTTTGAGATGTGCTTCGGGTTGTTGTCGCATCGTGTAGACAACTGTGCGACCGTCGTCATGCAACTCCTGCGCCGCCCAGTCGGACGATCTGCCTCCACCTATCACGAGAATCCGCTCACCCGGGTAATCATCGGGATGGGTATAGGCAAGCGAAACATAGTCCTGACCGACACCGAGAGCATCGAGTGTTCTGAGTGCCGAGCGTGGCCCCACACCGAACACTAGGTAATCGCACGAGTACATAGTGGTGTTGCCCGTGTTTTCTTCGAGCGACTGAACGATGAAGCGCGCGTCGATATCGTCACCAGCGGATTCGACGCTCATTACCTTGTTTCTGGTTCGGATATGGTCATCCAGCCCAAGCTCTTCGGCGTACGCCTGATAGTAAGGGACGAGATCATCCCGACGGACCAGAGCGTTCAAGTCACGATCACGCCCTGTCTGTTGGTAAAACTTGCCAATCGGATAATGCGATAGCTCCATCCAGTGAGCCGGCCCCAAGGTCATCTGCTCACAAGGAACGTTATTCCAAAGACCACCCGGCCCATCGGTCGTGAGCATCAGCCAATCGACCCTGTCCTTCTTCGAAAACTTCAAGGTCCACTGGTCTAGAGGAAGCGCGTCCTGCACCGGGTGATGACGCATTCTGAAGAACTCGATGGGTCGATGACCCCGCTTGAGCAGGTCATGCAGATCGTAGGCAAGGGGGTTCAGCTCGTGCTGGCGGGCGAGGCCCTGAACTTCATCAGAAGGGAACCTATAGTTGCCTTCGAAACGAGGGTGCCAGCCATCGAGGGTTGCAGCAACACCGAGTCCGCCGGGGCCGCCGCCCGCGATGATCACGCTATGGTGTTCCAACCTGTGAGTACTCCTGAAGATTTATTCCCGGTCAGATGCTAAATTGTTGGCTGACACAAAAACACCCGGGACGAGACCGGGTGTTCCTTTCCGAAATCTATCGACGCAACAATTCTAATGAATCATTGTGTTCGATGCGTCTATAAAGTGCTATGCAACGGCGCGTCTGGCGAGACTGGCGCAGTGGATCCGTACCGTAATTACCAGCAGCGAGCATCCACCGAAAGAACGAAAGATGAATACTTGCGCAGCAAACGACGATGAAACTTCCGGTATTGTGGCGCACAATACAATTCTTGCATAAACGAGATCATCCCTCACGTATCGTTTTTCCAGTGATGGAATGATGGAGAAATAGAAGCAGCAACATGACCAGCGAACCGTTCTTTTTCATCCAGCTTTCAGATCCTCAGCTTGGCCTAACAGCTGAGAAGAAGGATGTGTCCAAAGAAGAAGGGCTTGCACAAGAAGTGGCACAGTTCGAGAGTGCGATCGCCGAAGCGAATCGACTCAGGCCCGATTTCGTAGTCGTGACAGGCGATATGTGTCATCACAACTTAGATCAGGTAGAGGTTGCGGAGGTCAAGCGCATCGCAGGCGGACTCGATCCGACGATACCGATCTACTGGACCACCGGAAATAGAGATTCAGGGTGTGACGATGGCGTCCCCATCCCCAGTATGCTGGCAAAGTACCGGCAAGAGTTCGGTGATGACTACTACTCGTTCGACCACAAGGGAACGACGTTCATAGCGATTTCTTCGACGGTGATCTTCGATCCTTCGCAGACGCGGGACGAGTGGGATGCCCAGTCGGAGTTCATCGAGACCGAACTCGAAGCATCGGTCGAGCGAGGCACTGCCAACCGGATCATCTTCACGCATCACCCGCTGTTCACGGATGATCCGAACGAAGAAGACGCACCAACCAATCTCCCGTTAGCACGTCGAAAGCCGCTGTTAGGACTGTTCCACAAGTTCGATGTGAGTGCCGTGTTCGCCGGGCACCTTCACCAAAACAACTACGCAAAAGACGGCGAGATGTTGATGATTGCGACAACCGCGGTCGGCATGCAGGCTGGTGACGACGATCCCGGATATCGAGTCGTGAAGGTGCTACCAAACGGAATCGAACACCAGTACTATCCGTTCACTTCCGGACCCGACAGCGTACAGCTCGGCTAGTTCAGCGCCAGCCTTCTCACCCGGCCGATGGAAATGACATTTCAAATAGAGTTACACCAACTGGCTACGCCTTGATCGGCAGGCCTTGGCTATCCTTGAAGCTACCGGTAGCGATAAGAATGAGGTCGATAAACGACCAAATTCCAAGGCCACCCAATGTCAGTAGCATTAGAATTCCAGTGCCTGTCTTACCGACGTAGAACCTGTGGATTCCTAAGGCACCCAGCAACACACAAAGTAGCAAAGTCGCCACGAAAGTTTTTTCGCTTATTAACTGATCCGTCGTCATGCTTTGCGATCCTTTTTCATCGTCTATTCGAGTTTGATGTAACGCCCGGTTCCATCACGATAAGTTCCTACAATCAGGCGATATATGAAATACACGGTGTGAACGTAGTCTAGAGCTAAAACCAGCAATCCTAAGCCAATCTTTACACCGCTCTGAGATGCAGCCCCGCTCCAGATCAAATAGACACCGACTACTGTCATCCCGAGGTCGAATAGCCCGTGCCCAATTCGACCAACATAAAAGTGGTGGATGCCCAGTAAACCGAATACTGCTGCGAGCACTACGGAAACAGTAAAACTCTTCTCCGAGCGAACATCATTCATGGTGCCAAAAGTCTCCATCAATACCGATACCCGTATCAAGCCAATATGGATACAAAGTATTTCATGCCTAGGAAAGCACATCCCTGTTGGAATTCGTCAAGAAGTTCGCCGGATCATGGATCAGGTACGTAACTGTTCGTCGATTACGTCTTATTCCGCTTCGAATCAGCGTTTTGTATAAAAGGTTACATTCGACTCCACCATGGTCCCTAGGTAAACCGGGAGTCCTACGAGCTGAGCATTCTCAATCCCTGTTAGAGCCGTGGTTTTGACCGGTGACTAGCTCACAATTCGCCTCTTAACAACGTCCATGTCCAACTCGACTCCAAGACCCGGACCAGTAGGCGGCGTGATGAAGCCGTTCTCGAATACCAGCGGCTCTTTGAATATTGTCTTGTGAAGCTCCCCAGATTGGACTCTTGAATGACGAAGTTTGGAGAGCAAGTATCAACCTAGATCGCTGCCGCCTCTGCGATAGGCCCGCAATAGGTATGTGGAGCGATCATCGCATAGTGGGCTTCCGCGATAGCAGCGACCTTCTTCGCTTCGAGAATCCCACCAGCCTGTCCAACGTCGATCTGGATGATCGAGGCGGCGCCTTTTTCGATAAGCTGCGAAAACTCATACTTGGTAACGAGACGCTCGCCACTGGCGATGGGAATGCTGGTATGGGCTGCGACACGGGCCATCGAGTCACCCGTTAACGCGGCGTGTGGACAATGACGTCTTACTCAACGGTACAGCATACTGGTTAAGTTACCGCAAACAGGGGGAGGTTGGCACCTCAAAGGTTTGCGTGTGACTGATAGTAAACTGTCCATAACATTCATCAATCACCGCGAATCATTGAGGAGTTGAGATGCGTGCTGCCATTCTGGCCACTATGTTACTGGGGATAGTAGCGATACAAGGATGTGCTTTCGACGAACACGTTTCTGCAGACGGACTCAAGTATCTCGATAACGTGGCAGTGTACCTGGACCATCCCGAGAGCAAGGAGAGAATGCTCGGGTTGATTGTCGCCTGCACGCATGTAGTTGAATGGTCGAAGAGGGCCGAACGAGACGGTGAGATCGTGGTGGCAATTTGCGACAAGGCGACAGTTGACGACGACTGGTCAGCCGCGCGGAAGATGATGCTAAATGCGTACCCAGCAGATGAACGCCAGGCTCATCTAACCGAGTAAACGACGGCCCGCGTAGTACCGGACGACTAACCGGACGCTTTATGGAAGCGTCCGACCAACTCGACCTCGCTCGCTAGGCCGGTGTCGGCTCGATATCGAGATTTGTTGTAGAACTGGCCTAGGGTGGGTTAGACATCGATATTGATCTTTTAGCGTGACTTCCGAACACAGGCAAACCTCAAGTTTATGTTGGTCGTATTTCCGAGATGGTAAATGGCAACACTGCCCGGGCAGTACAGGGTGTTCAGGGTGATAAAAACACCCAGTTATCAAGACCTGCCTGCCATAAATTGAATGAAAGCTCATCGCCGGTAGGAATGAATTTACCTCCCTCACTATCCGGGTAACACGCCACAGGATTCGCGTCTCTTTCTTCTCTAGAAATCGACATTTGTGACCGTGTATTAATTCCTCTTGCCTGATACTCGGCAAAAACTTCGTCAGTAGTGACATCAAAGAAAGAAATATTTTTCAACTTCCCCTTACCTAAATTTACCCATGTCACAATCTCTGCCTGCCCATAGGGGCGAGCAACGAAACCGATGTGTTGTCCTGCTTCGACTGAAGCACCACTCCTCAAATCTTCGAGCAATTCAACGTGCATAAAAGTGAAATTAATGCTCGAGTATTCCTGAGACATAATTGTGAATTGATATTCAGTTTGGCCAGACTTGAATTCGTTAGTTAAGATATCCCTCAACTGACCATTCACAGGTGCGTAGTAACGCAAATTACCCTTTGTGTCGTAAACGCCAAAGTTTTGATCACTCTTCTGGTCGTACGTATATGCATCTAAGTAATGCTTCATACTTCGGCACGACTTTGCTGCTGGGTCATGTTCTTCATCGCCAATTGTGTAGTCATGTCCGTATGCGGATCTTAACTTCGATATTTTTATAATTGGACCTAAATCAACGAAGTTACTAACGGCTATTCTTGGAGGATTAGAAGGGTCTATTTGCTGTGTATTTTCTTGAGAAATTACTGGAGATCCCGACTGTATTCCACTAGTTTCCTTTATACCTGGCGATCCTGTCAGGCCGGTCACAGCCTCCAAAAAGCCTCGTGTAATACATTCAAATGGACTCCACGAAGTTTTCAAGGATCGCGCACAGCTACCAATTTGATAATCCATTTCGCTATTAGCCAGAATAGATATCGATAAATCTAATTCTGGAAAGTAGATAAGGGCTGATGAAGTTCCGCTGCCGCCTCCCGGATGTCCGTAGGATGTTAGTACTGCTCCGTCGGAAAGCTCGTACTCTTTTTGTGCAACATGAAAACCATATTTTTGGGGAGAACCTGCGAACGTAACGGTTTCATCCATAAACGACTCCAACAGAGTTGATCGAACTTGTCTGGAAACGGCTGAACCCCGAGGGCTATAGAGTTCATAAGCCCAGCGTGCCATATTTTCGGCAGTTGAAACCATTCCCGCACCTGCCCAAGCAAGTCGACCATCAGTCTCAATAAAACCATAGCCCTTCCACATATCGATTTCCGTCAAATCTCCGAAGCCGCCTTCTCCACCATAGTTAGATCGTTCAGCAAAAGGATGAGCGATACCTAAGGGTGATTCCACGACTGGAATTAAGCTGGCTTGAACTGAAATTGGATCTAGTAGCAGGGTCCGGTAGAGCGAATAAAGATCTTTGCCACTAACGTGCTCCGCGAGCATTGCAAGTAAGTACGAATTGACGATGGGACTGTATTCAAATGTTCCTGGCGCTTTAGGTAAATCTTTGACTAAAGCGAGAGTGTCCCAAGGCTGCCAGCTTGGACTGACCATTAGTTCGAATAATTCTTGTTTCCCGCGCGATGCGTCACTGATCCCGCTCGTCATCGTCAATAGTTGTCCAACTGTCACGTTGGGGATTTTTGACCTATCTAAAGACTGATAGCCCGGGTGATCGCTCAAAAGGTCAGAAATACGATCACTTAATTCGTAAAGACCATCTTCAATTTGGATGAGAATTAGTGCTGATAAGAAAGTTTTAGAACTACTTTTGACTCCTACAGGCGTAACCGTTTCCATAGCTTCCTTTTGCGAAGCGAATCCAAGTGCTCTGGACCAGAGTTTACCGTTTTGATAGACGGCTACCGAAATCCCTTTTTTCTCCTGTAACGTCATGAATTCGCTGGTCAAGATTTCCGTGAATGATGCTTGAATGTCTTCACTGAACAAACCTTGTGATCGGATCGATGTAAAAGTAATCCTATCTATCGGCTCGTACTGGAAAAGACGTTCTGATGAATTCGGCTTAGAAATAGTTGATGATGATGAGTCAGCTACGTTACTGGTCGCATACGTAGTAGCTGTAGGAACCGGTACGGTGCTGGTCGCATACGGAGTAGCTGTAGGAACCGGTACGGTGCTGGTCGCATACGGAGTAGCTGTAGGAACCAGATTAGTAGGATTTAGCGGCGGTGCTTCTTGAATGTCAACTACTTGTGGAGATGCAGAGATAGCGACTGTAGATGTAACGGGCAATCTGGTAGCTGGTGGTTCTATGGTGGGACTTGTGGCAGGTTCGACAGCCGTAAGTGTCACACTAACTACTTTGTCAACCGCACCTTGGCCTGAAGAAGAGCAGCCCGCTGCAACCACTACTAACAACAGCGAGACGAGTGTTAATATCCGAAACTTCGACATACCGTCACTGTAGCACCGTCTTAGCACCCTGCTGACCTGCCCCCAATAAATAGATCAGGGTAAATGTTAGAAACTCTGGCTCTTGAAAGGGGTAAAAGTACTAAGAAAGAGACACTGCCCTCAGCACCCTGAAGTAGGCATATTGAT
>CAYTAO010000002.1:0-7048 GCA_964435915.1 uncultured Dehalococcoidales bacterium | reverse complement strand
TAAAAGTACTAAGAAAGAGACACTGCCCTCAGCACCCTGAAGTAGGCATATTGATCGCTGGCATTGCAGCTCAAGAAAGCAAGCACAATAGCGATATCATCCTTGGATACCGCGAGGATATGCTTGTCGACAGCGTGTACGAATCTACGGAGATATCCTTCATATAACCGGCATGTGCCAGCGTGAGACCCCCTGAGCCGTCTATCTGCTAGGAAGCTCTCGACGCCGCGGAAATCACCCGATGGAGGATGCTCTTCTGGGTGACTTAAAATCCGCTTCCCCAAAGTGTACTTGACCGCATGAGCACAGCACCAATACGCATCTAAGGCAATGCCCCGTGTGTGAACTGTCTGGGCGCCTACTTTCCCTTCCTTGCGATTAGGTCGTCTACGACTTCGGGTTCGGCTAGGGTTGAGGTGTCGCCTATTGTATCCAGTTCGTCGGTGGCTATTTTTCTTAGGATCCGGCGCATTATTTTGCCGGAGCGGGTTTTGGGTAGGGCTGGTGCCCAGTGAATTACATCGGGGGCTGCGATTGGACCGATTATCTGTCGGACTTGGCTTCGAAGAATCCGCTTCAGATCATCTGTGTAGTCCTGTCCGGCATTTAGGGTGACGTAAGCGTAGATGCCCTGTCCTTTGATGTCGTGTGGGAAGCCAACGACGGCGGCTTCTGCGACGGACTCGTGGAGCACGAGGGCGCTTTCGACTTCTGCGGTGCCCATACGGTGGCCTGAGACGTTGATAACGTCGTCGACACGTCCGGTTACCCAGTAATAACCGTCTTCGTCACGGGTCGAGCCGTCGCCTGTAAAGTAGTATCCTTTGTACGTGTCGAAATACGTCTGCTCGAAGCGCTCGTGATCACCGTAGATTGTGCGCATCTGGCCTGGCCATGTCGCCTTCAGGGCCAGTACACCGGAAACTCCATTTCCTTCGAGCGGCGTTCCGGATTCGGGGTCAAGAATTTCGGGCTCGACTCCAAAGAACGGAACTGTCGCGGCACCCGGCTTGGTCGGAACCGCACCTGGTAGTGGCGTGATGAGAATTCCACCGGTTTCTGTCTGCCACCACGTGTCGACAATCGGTGAGCGCCCCTTGCCAACGTGGGTGTTGTACCAGCGCCAGGCCTCGGGGTTGATCGGTTCACCAACTGATCCCAGCAGCTTGAGCGAGGGCATGTCGTACTTGTCGGGCAGTTCGTCACCAAGACTTGCGATTGCCCTAATAGCGGTCGGGGCCGTGTAGAACTGGTTGACATCCCACTTTTCGACGATCTGCCAGAAGCGGTCGGCCGCGGGGTAGGTTGGAATACCTTCGAACATAATGGTCGTTGCGCCGTTCGCGAGCGGTCCGTAGACGATGTAGGAGTGACCGGTGACCCAGCCGATGTCGGCGGTGCAGAAGAAGATATCGCCATCGTGGTAGTCGAAGACGTACTTGTGGGTTTGCGATGCGTAGACCATGTATCCGGCGGTCGTGTGGAGCACACCCTTTGGCTTGCCGGTCGATCCAGACGTGTACAGGATAAAGAGTGGGTCTTCCGACTCCATTGGCTCGGCGTCCGACACAGGGTTGGCGTCTGCCATTACGTCGGCGTACCAGAGGTCACGGCCGTCTTTCATTTCGTGTTCGACTCCCACGCTGCCGGGGATGCGTTCAACGACGATGCAGGTTTTGACGGGAATGCCCATCTGCTTTTCTGCGTTGGCCATTGCTTCGTCGGCAACGGTTTTCATCTCGAGGGGCTTAGCTCCGCGGTGGGTGCCGTTGCAGGTAATGAGGGTCGTGCAGGTGGCGTCGGCGATACGGTCGCCGAGGGCATCGGCAGAGAATCCACCGAAAACAATCGAGTGGATCGCACCGATACGTGCGCAGGCGAGCATGGCAACTGCGAGTTCGGGGATCATAGGCATGTAGATGGAGACGCGGTCACCTTTTTTCACGCCACGTGACTTCAAGACGTTTGCAAACTTACTGACTTCGGCGTGCAACTCGTTGTAAGTGATGGTGCGCTGTTCGCCGGGTTCGTTGCCTTCCCAGATGATGGCGGCCTGGTCGCCTTTGGTCTTGAGGTGTCTGTCGAGGCAGTTGTAGGCGATGTTGGTCTGGCCGCCTTCGAACCACTTGATGGATACGGGTCCTTTGCGGACGTCGTAGTTGAACTCACGTACAGTGTCCCACTTCTTAAACCAGTGGTACTCGTCGGCTTTTTTGGCCCAGAATCCTTTGGGATCTGAGATCGAACGTTCGTACTCCGTTTTATATTCATCGAAGTTCTTTATGTAGGCGTTCGAAGCGAACGAATCCGAGGGGGCATAAAGTTCCGAATCAGCCATCAGTATCTCCAGTTACCTAATTAACCCTTACCAGACAAGGGGGATTTAATCCGTAGACCGTACACGATGATTCGTTCCTTGTGCACGCTTGCATGGAAAGGATACAGATGAATGAGGGTTTTGCTAAGCCATTACGCGCTCGGCAATAACTTCGCAGCGTGGCTGGTTAGTGACCGGCGTAACGGTTATGACGTCTGCCGGTCTGGTCAGTGGGTCGCCAGTCGGCACATTCCAACAGAAATATTAAAGAAGCCAAAGCGGCGACATTCCAAATAAAATACAAGGGGCACAACCTCCATGTACAGAACGATTCTCGTACAAATTAGCGACATAAGTTCAACCGGGCTGGAACTGGATCAGGCGCTCAACATCTGGTGAAAGAACACGCTTTCTCTATTTATCAGTGGAACGAACTGGCCTCAGTCCGTCTTGCGGATCTGCCACATGACGTTGATTGAGTTCATTACAGCCATTTCTCATACCGGTCTTGCTGCGTTTTTCAAACAGTGCCGCCCAATCAGTGGTCTAAGCAGTGATCCCGCGAACACAACGGCGTTGATATGCCACCGAAGGGCGCAACCCAGTGCTCAATGACGAAAAGACCGATGGTCTGGCCATCTATATACGTTCGCTACAGTAATCGGATAGTGAGACTTCAGCTCGGGCTTGAGTAGGCATTATAGTTTTCCGGAACGGATTATTCGGCTGGCTCGGGCGGAGAAATATCTTCGCCACTTCTCAATGACGGCCAGATCAATACCGCGACTACAAGTGCGATTAGTCCTTCGATAGACACGATCAACACGGCGTTTGGCGCGTCGAACAATCGTGCCATCAAGCCTATGTTGAGGATACCGAGTGGTCCGATCCCGATTCCTACAGCGAGCAGGCCCAGCATTCGCGATCGCATCTCCGGTGCGGATGCCATCAGGATCAGTGCCGACTGAGTTGATGAGAACGCAGCCAGCCCGAATCCTCCTATTAGAATAAGTGGGAACGAGACAACGAACCAGTTGGATAGCGAGAAGAGCAGCGCCGGAACGAGGTAGAGAAAAGACCCGTACATGTAGAACTGAGTGTAGCGTTTGGGGTTGGCTTGAAGGGCTACTGTGAGCGCTCCCAGCAATGCCCCTGCACCCTGTGCGGACACAAGCACTCCGATAAGAAGTGGGCTGAGCCCGAGTTCACCTTTTCCGATGACTGGAATCATGCTCCTGATAGGAGTCGCCCAGAAGTCGACTATCAAGGTGATAGCGAGGATGCCGACGATGACTCTGCGTGAACGGGCATAGCTAATCGCTGTCCGAAAGTCAGATGCGAAACTCGGTCTTTTGGTGACTTTGACGGGACGCCGGTACTTTGTCGAGATAGCGAGGATCGTACCGAACAAGTAGGCGGTTGCGGCAAAGAAATAGACGCCCTTTAGGCCAACGAATTGCAGTATGCCCCCACCGATCAGTGGGCCAAACGCAAACGCTGATATGAGAACCGCTCCGTCGATGGCAACAGCGCGTCCTGCCTGTGAGTCACCGACGCTCGCGGCCAACATCGGTCTTCGCACTGAGAAGTCAGTCGTCCAGAGGATTCCGTTGATGAGAACGCCTACTCCAATGTGCCATATTTGGATGCGATCTTGCATCGCTAGCGACCCGAGAATCGCCGCGGTTGCTGACATGGATACGAATACCAGTATGAAAATTATTTTTCGGTTGAACCGATCCGCGATAACGCCGAAAACGAGTCCGAACGGAATCAGAGGCGTACGCTGTATGAACAGCATGATAGCTACGAAAAAGGCGCTCCCGGTTCGTTCAAATATAAATACGGCGATGGCCAGAGTTTCGAACTGCCGCGTCGTTTCGAGAAGCCAGCCGGACAATAGGAATTTACGAAAATTTAGATTGGACCAGAGCGTATTACCTGATTGATTACGCATCACGTTTTGAGGGCAGGGTTCTCTAAATGTTTAGTTGGTGGATTACAAGCGGAAGCATACTTACCCGAGGGCGATAAAACGATAGTTGAAACCGGGTAGCGGAGGCGGGTTGTGTAAGCGGCATTTGGCCAGCAGAATGTGCTCCAAATGTAATGGTTGGCCAATCAGATAGTCAGAAACGAGAACTCAATTGCTGATCGACTCTCATGTCCATGTATTCCCTGATCTGGGGCTGACAAACGGGTACGACTCGGTTGATGAGCACATGAGCTTTGCCCGTAGCCTCATGTTTCATCGTTCGGTAGGACGAAAACTCAGTGACAACTCGCTCGTGATTGGTCGCGAATGGCACCGGGGTGAGAATCTTGAAGACCTGAATTTCCGTGGGGGCGACTATGGCAAGTTCCTGTGGACCGTGGATGGTGTTGACTACGCGCGCTACTACCTGCCTCCAACGGCACGTAATCTTGACTCGCCTCCTGAACAGATCATCGCCCAGATGGATTATTTAGGTATCAATAAAGGCATCGTGCAGGGCGGCCACACGTATGGGCGGCTCAATGAGTATCTTGGTGGTGTGGTGAGGCAGTACCCGGAACGGCTATATGCATTGGCTTCGATCAGGGAGTGGATGGCGGATGATCCGGCGGTGATCGCTGAGTTGCGATCTGCTGTCGAAGACCACGGCCTTGCGGGGCTTTTTTTCGATACAGCGAGTGTCAATCGGGCGGGACGGAGCGAGCTTTCAGATGATCCGGTGTTTGACGAATTCTGGGGTGTGGTCAGAGAGCTGGGCATCCCTGTTTTCTGGAACGTTACATCTGCGTCGTCTGAGCTCGAGAGTTGGATGGAGCAGCATGCAGCGTTCGGCAGATGGCTTGAGCGGTACCCGGATATAGCCTGCGTTTACACACACGGCATACCGCTTTATCGATTCTGGAGTAGTGGCAAGCTTTCGATTCCTTCGGAGATATGGGACGCTCTGCAGGCGGAAAACGTGCACACGGAAATATTGATTCCAATTCTGATGGGAGGGCTCTGGGACTATCCGTATTCGGAGGCCACCGGGCTTATTCGCGAGTACTACGATCAGCTGGGAGCTGAAAAGTTAATCTGGGGTTCGGACATGCCAAATGTCGAGCGCCATTGCACTTATACGCAGTCGCTTGAGTACATCACCAAGTACTGTGATTTTCTGTCGGAGGACGATATAGATCGGATATGCGGGGGCAACGTTCTGTCGCTTCTTTGAATGGGTAGTTCAAGGTGAGAAGTTAGCTCTGAATTAGGTGTTGATCGGGTTTGAACGGGATCTTGAATCTAGTTCAGGATGATGATAATTCGACGATCAACTTAATGCGGCGAGGGCGATATCGTGACTACGGACTGGTTCGAACATTGTTCTGGAGACTGACGCTAAAACATGACGTATTCAATTGTTGCTTTTGATGAGGAGACCCAGGAACTTGGGGTTGGTGTTCAGACGCATCGTCCGGCAGTAGGTTCGATAGTACCGTGGATTGAGGGGGGCGTCGGTGCAGTTGCGACTCAGGCGATGGCGAACGCTCGATATGGTTCACAGGCGTTAGAGTTGCTTAAGAACGGTCTGGATGCGGAACACGCGCTTGCTGCGGTGCTTGCAGGCGATGACGACCGCGAGCTGAGGCAGGTGGCGATCGTTGATTCCCGGGGTATGGTGGCGGCTTTCACGGGGGGTATGGTGCTCGAGGTGAAGAGTTCGGTGCAGGGTAAAGGGTTCTCGTGCCAGGCGAACATGATGCTGGGGTCGGGTGTGCCCGATGCGATGGTGAGGGCGTTCGAGTCTTCATCTGGCGCAAGTTTGGATCGGAGAATCCTGGGTGCGCTCGATGCGGCACAGGCGGCGGGAGGTGATGTTCGGGGAATGCAGTCGGTAGCTTTGCAGGTAAGACCCCAGGGGAATTCAGTAGGGCCTGTCACGCGTTTGACTCTGCCGGGAACAGATTTTAGAGTCGACCATGCAGCCGATCCGCTGCAAGGGTTGCGGTCGCTCCTAGACAATCGTGATGCCGAGCAGTTGATGGGTTCTGACGATATTACGGATTCTCTCGAACGTGCGAGAAGTGAATTCATCCGCGCCAGACGCATGGTGCTTCACAATGAGATGGCGTTCTGGTACGCGGTGCGCACGTTGTCGATAAAGCATCAGGAACATGACGAGGCTATTTCGTTACTAAATCCGATAATGGAGAAAAACCCAAACTGGGCTTTACTGATGCACAGGCTCCCTGAGCTGCCTCAAGATTCGCCGTTACGTGAGCGGTTTCCGAGTTCAGAATGACGAAAACGAAACTAACTGGCGTGAACATCAGGATATCGTTGCCCCCTCAATGGACAACGATACTCCGGTGATGAACGAGGCAGAGTCACTGCAGAGCCACATGACGGCATCAGAGATGTATTTTGATTGTCCGATTCGTCCCAACGAATACTGTTTGATTAGACCGGCAAGATGAGCTTCAGCATCGATGAATGATCCGAGCATACGGGTACATGATGACATTGGCTACCCGCCAGTGATCCCGTACACAGGCCATGGGGTCGGTAGAGTCGTTCATGAACCGCCCTACCTCTCGCTCGCCGACCACACCGTGCTCCAACCAAACATGGTCGAAACACTTGAACCGACCATCTGCTACTCAGAAAGCAGAGACATTTTCATCTCCATCGAGGACCAATTTCTAATCACAAATGACGGAATCGAGTGGCTAACAGAAGCAGCGCCAATGGACCTG
>CAYTAO010000001.1:68797-71094 GCA_964435915.1 uncultured Dehalococcoidales bacterium | reverse complement strand
GGAAACACGGGTAGTCGATATCGTGGTCGAAGTGGTGGTGCGTGAAAAATATGTAGTCGATATCGAGCGGCCAGAGGCCGGTCTGCACCAGTTTGTGCGTCGCCGCCGGCCCACAGTCGATCATGATCTTCTCGCCCTCGATTTCGAGTACGTACGCCGAGCCAAATCGTGTGGGAGTAGGGGTCGGTGTTCCCGCTCCGATTATGTAGAGCCTTGCCATTCGATAATGCCTCCGGAGCACGAGTCTCGCTTCGTGTAGATCCTGTTTGTCAGCTGCAACCTGGCAGATCTTGTGGAAAGCATATTCTGCCCCACAGTTCGCCCTGTGACTGAATCGGAAGATTTTATTCGTGTTAACTAAAAATCAATGAAACGCGTACAAAGCAGCAATAGGCAGTAAATAGCCGGAACCGGATAGGATGCCGCACGTTAGGTTTTCAAAACAAATCAAACAATTCGCGGTGCCCGCCGTGATACATGGAGATGTGACTGTGCTGTATTTCAAATCTTGCCTGCGCTGCAAAGACGGGACTGTCGAGTTTGGGTCCGATAATTTCGGATCGTTTCTCAGCTGCATCACATGTGGCTACACCATCAATTCTCGATCGATACGCTCTAACGGATCCATCGAAGAACCAACGACTCTAGATGAAGACGCCGTAGTGGCTCCGCAACTTGAGCCTGTGGAAATTTCGGATGAGTCGGACAATGGCGATTTGGCACCAGATATCGACGTGTTCGAGGAAGAGTTATTAGAAATCGAAGCAGAAGCCACGGTTATCTAACTCTGTGGCGCGGCGGCCATGTCATTCTTTTCGGTGAAATGACCAGCATTGAGCAACGCGTCAGCTAGTTTCGCCCCAAGCGCTCCAGCTTCAGGTCTTCTGTAACAGTGTCGAACCATTCGACCACTTCGCGGTGTAACGGGATCCCATCCCGTTCACGCACCTCGGTCTCCTCATGTTCTGGAAGTCCAGCATAGACGACCCGATCATGATCCTTAGCAGGCGGCGTCTCGACGAGGAAAGTCAGGAACTCGTCCATCGAATCTTTGAACTCTGTGACGTCCCTGAAGGCATCAATGCTGAACGCAGCCACGAATTGGCTGCTATTACCGGGTGGGTTACTAAGACCGAAGATGCCTGACGAAAGTATCCCCGTGAACACCTGCCCGATCACAGCCATACCATAGCCCTTGTGTGAACCGAGCTCGCGAGTCGAACCCCAAGGCAAAAGATTCGCCTTATCCGGAATATCTCGCTCATCCATGATCGGCGTACCGTCCTCTCCGGCGAGCAGTCCCGGCAGCAGTTTTGCACCAGTACGTCTCAGTAAACCGATCTTGTTCGCAGCGACCGACGATGAAGAGATATCGAGTACAAACGGCGGCATTTTGCCAGCAGGAACGGCCCACGTGTGCGGTACTGAACCAAGGCGCGGCTCTGCGCCGTATGTTGGAACCATGATTGCCCCGCCACCGGTTATGGCATAACCAATCATGTCGTGTTCCATGGCCCGCATCGAGTGGTACGCCATCATTCCGGCGTGGGTGCTGTTCTGGATGATCACCGCACCTATGCCGGTCTTTCTGGCCTTCTCTATAGCAATATCCATCGCCTTCTGACACATGACGAGACCGTGTGAACGATCTGCTTCGACTGTTGCGACTGCTGAGGTCTCCCGAATAATCTTCCAGTTAGGAGTCGGATTTATTTTGCCATCACTGAACTGCTGAATGTAGTTCCGCAGCATGTTCGAGACGCCGTGGGTTTCACAGCCACGAATGTCGGCCAGAATGAGACCCTCAGCGGCTAGTTGGGCATCTTTGAGTGGCAAACCCATCGCTAAGAAAATATCGGTCGTGGTCTTGAGTACGTACTCACGACGAATAAAAACCTTGTCTTTTTCTGGAACGTGAAAGTGTTCAAGCATCGTTATTCAAATCCCTATCTTTCCAGTAGTGAAAGGTTGAATTCGTCGGTCGTCTGATCAAACCACTCGACCACCTCGTGATGAAGCGGTATGCCGCGTTTATGGCGGTCGATTGACTCTTCTTCCTCAATCAGCCCGGCATAGTAGACGCGATCGTGACCCGGAGCCGGCGGAGTGTCTGCGAGGTACTGCATGAAGTCATCCATCGAGCTCTTGAACCGCTGACTGTCAGTGAACGCCTCGACGGAATATGCAGCAACGAAGTGAGACATGTGCCCGCCCTCGTAAGGCCCGAATGCACCGTCTGAAAGTATCCCTGCAAAAATCTGTGCCACTGCACAGAGACCGTAGCCCTTGTGCGACCC
>CAYTAO010000001.1:19623-68787 GCA_964435915.1 uncultured Dehalococcoidales bacterium | reverse complement strand
GTTTGGGAGCACGAAAGTTTCGTCTGGAACCGCTCGTGCTTCCATGATCGGTGTGCCATCAGACTCGGCCATGACCCCTGGAATCGTCAGGGCGTTCAACCGCCTGAGTAGTGTGAGCTTGTTCATGGCGAGCGACGATGAAGAAATATCCAGAACGAACGGCGGCTCCTTATCGGTCGGCACCGCCCATGCGTGTGGATTCGGAGCCAGTCGTGGCTCAGCGCCAAACGTTGGAGGCATCGATTGACCACCGGCTGTAATTGCGTAGCCGATCATATCGTGAGGCAGCGCCATCATCGAGTGGTAGGCGATCATACCGGCATGTCGACCGTTGCCCATGGTGATAGCGCCGATTCCCGTTTCGCGAGCCTTTTCAATTGCCAACTTCATAACCTGCGGGATCACAGTAATACCCAACCCGCGATCGCAATCGACATTCGCAGTCGTTGCCGTTTCTCTGGTGATTGTCCAGTTAGGAGTCGGGTTAACGAAGTCCCCAGCAACCATCCTGATGTAATTCCGCATCATGTTCGAGACGCCGTGTGTGTCGACCCCCCGGGTGTCCGATAGCAGTAATACGTCGGTCGCCTGCCATGCGTCCTGCTCCGAAAAACCTATCTTCAAGAACAGTTCGTTTACGGTCTTTCTAAGTGCGTCCGGCATGATCCGGACTTCATCTTCCTCCGGGACATGAAAATGTTCGAGCATAGTTGAGAGTGTCCCTCGCTGGTGCGTCGCAGTGCCGCTTAGTCCGTTGGTGCCGCAAACATACGCCTGAAACGCGGATGCGTAAACGCGGGATTCGATGGCAGCACACCGAGATTTGGAGGGCCAGGTGCGAAAGGGCTATTTCATACAACGAAGCATCAACAGATGATGCGATTTACTGCGAGTATCAGTCGATTATTTCGACCTGAAGGTTGTCTAGGCCAACAGCGTCTTCAATTTCAAAAACGCGTTGTTTGCCTTTGGTAGGAGGAAGTGATCCCCGTGCAAGGAGTTTTCATCCGACTATGTTTTAGATGTGTAGCAATATATTCCTGGTGGATAAATAGAATTCACCCATCGAATTTTCATAGAGGTTTGTCGTTCTAGAGAGTATTCAGGTTGCATCGAAGAACCTAGACGTCGTCAGGAAATCCTGTCGACGCTGGGTTACGATGCAGGACACGATTACAAGTTGGCCCCTTCTTTCAACGACCGAGGTGGTGAAAAACAAGGTGACGGAGTAGAAATTGCAAGATCTGAAAATAGCTGCGATTCAGATGACCTCCATAGTCGGTGATATCGAAGGTAATCTGGCATCGATAGATCGGCTACTCGGTGACGCGGTGTCTCAAGGAGCAGACATCGCCTGCTTCCCCGAGCTTTCGGTGAGCGGTTACAACACCAATGACCGGGACGGTCAAACTCGCGGTGGTAAATCGGATCACAGTGGTCGTGTCCCACCTATTGTCGAAATACCCGGCGAAGTCACCGATGCTCTGGTGTCGATAGGCAAGCGTCACGGAATCTGGTACCTGGTCGGTTTGCTGGAGCGTGACTCGTCTGGAATCGTCTACAACACACAATTCGTTTTCTCGCCAAACGGAATCGAAGGTAAATATCGCAAGACCCACGTTCCAACCACCGAGATTGGTACTTGGCGAGATGGCGTCGACCTGCCGGTTTTCGATCACCCGAAAATCAAGTTTGGAATCGAAATCTGCTATGACACTCACTTCCCCGAAGTCTCCACGGCGCTTGCCCACAAAGGCGCTGAACTGATCTTTATGCCGCACGCGTCGGGCGGTGCTGAACCACCTATCGACAAGCAGGCTCGTTGGGAACGATATGTCCCGGCTCGCGCCTACGACAACACAGTGTTTGCTGCCATTTGTAACCAGGTTGGCGATAACCAGGCTGGCACTGTTTTTTCCGGCGTCACATTCGTTTGCGATCCCGTAGGCAAGGTAATGGCACAGTCCGAGGACGGAGCCAACGAGGAGATCGTAATTGCCCAACTCAGCGCAGCGGCTCTCGAAGATGCGAGACAGGTTCCCGAGACCTTCTTCAGGCATTTCAGACGACCCGAGATTTATGACGTCTGGAGAAAAGATTCGTGACTCCACAGGAACTGGCCCAGAAGCTCCATAACGTTCCAGGGCGAGGTTGCGTGGTAGTCACAGGTGCAGGCGTACAGGCCATCAGCGATCTGTTCGCCGAACCGGGGACTTCACGAACTATCCTCGAAGCGCAAGTGCCATACGCTCGCCGAGCACTCGATGAATTTGTTGGCGTGCAAGCTGAGCAACACGTATCAGCTGAAGAAGCAACTCTCATCGCGTGGGCGGCTCAAAAGCGGGCCCAGCACCTGGCAAATGAAGGTGATGATGACCAGCTCTTGTTCGGTGTGGGTTGTACGGCAGCATTGGCAACAGATAGGGTTCGGCGTGGTGAGGATCGAGCACACGTTGCGTGGACCGATGGCACCCGATCGGGCGGTATTTCAATCTGGTTCGATAAATTAGTTCGGACTCGCGCAGATGAAGATGCTGTAATCTCGTCGATCGTGATGAACTCGATTGCGCAGGCAGTGAATATCAAAGAGCGGCTAGCAGTGGAAGTTCTTGAAACGGAACGATTCGATGAATACGTTTGATCGTCTCTATGCTGAAGAAATTGGTGCGCTATTAATTTCGTCGGACGGCACTGTAAGCGAAAAACTTCCATTGCATCCGCTTGTGCTCGCAGGGTCTTTCAACCCACTTCACGATGGGCATCGCAGCATGCTCAGCGTCGCTTCACGAATTGTGAATCGCCCGGCGTACTACGAGATATCGATAGAGAACGTGGATAAACCGGTGCTTCCGCGCGTAGAACTCGAAAAACGAACTGCACAGATAGCCTCCGACGGTAGTTCGCTGATCGTAACCAGAGCACCGCGTTTTACCGAAAAATCATCGATCCTCCCCGGTGCGACGTTCATTATCGGTTTCGATACGTACATTCGTCTGATGGACAAGCAGTACTACACGGATCATTTAGCCGGATCAGGTTCGGCTGTTGAGAATTCACTGGATCTCATCCAGGAAAATGGATGCCGCTTCGTCGTAGCAGGCAGAGTCGACGAACACGGCATATTTCGTGGGATGACCGACGTTCAGGTAGAAATCCCTGCTCGGTTCCGAATTATGTTCACTGAACTAAAAGAGTCCCAGTTTCGATCCGATCTTTCGTCGACAGCAATTCGCAACCGCTCAAAGTAATTTTCAATCATCTGCCCTGCACCTGACTTCGAAACACTCGCATAGAATACCTGTATACGGGCTTACCGCATAAAAAGAACACCATGTACTCACACTTGAGCACGATTCACCGATGACAGATAACGATCCAAAAAACTTACGGCAGGCTGGTGCATCAGTAGATTCAATGTTCATCGAACGTTGGTCATCGAAGGCATTTGCAGACAAGCAACTTTCAGATGAGGAAATAGCGTCACTGTTCGAAGCCGCTCACTGGGCACCATCATCGGGTAACAAGCAGCCGTGGGTGTTTGTTTATGCAACCGACGGAACGGATCGCGAGAGATTTAACAAGGTACTGGATGAAGGGAATGCCCGCTATGCTCCGAAAGCCCCGCTGTTAATTTTGGTATTCGCACGAACTGTTGACGCGGATGGCCGCAACCAGCGGACAGCGCAGTTCGACACTGGTGCTGCCTGGATGTCTCTGGCGATGCAGGCCAACAGGATGGGCCTGAATACACGTGCCATGGGCGGAATTGATTGCGACCTTGCCTATGAAGTTACCGGCGTTCCGAGTGAGTCGTTCGAATCCATTTGTGCAATTACAGTTGGGTATCGGGGCACAGACGACGACCTGCACCCTAGGATGGTCGAGGAGAATCACGCTAACGACCGAAAATCGGTTAGCGAAATCGCATTCAAAGGTCGCTATTCGGGTTAGGCGAAATTATTAGGGGATTTCAGTATTCGGGTTTTCTTGAATGTACCGACCCTGTCGGGCACCGAATTTTTCCTGAAGCTGAACCGTGAGCCCGCCGTCTATCGCGAGCGTGTGTCCGGTGATAAACGAAGCCTCGTCTGAACACAGGAATGCAATGCCGTTTGCTATATCGTCTGGGACTCCGGTCCGTCGAACCGGGTACTGATTGGCAAAGAATTCATGACCACTCGGATTAGCTTCCCACCTCTTCGCCAGGCCCTCACCGACAATGTGGCCCGGTGCTATGGCATTCACACGGATGCCGTCCGGGCCGAACTCTGTCGCCATCTGTCGCGTCATGCCAACTACACCGGCTTTTGCCGCCTCGTAGACAAGCATTCCAGGTTCCTGGAGGAAACTATGCACCGAGGCAAGGTTGATTATGTTGCCACCGCCAGATGCACACATATGCGGTATCGCATTTTTAGGTCCCAGATATAACGCTTTGAGCAGAATATCGATGCCGTAATCCCAACTTTCTTCTTCAACCGTCAGCGCGCTGCCGTGGATTTGCGACTCACCCGCCATCACGGCGAATGCGTTCTGCACCAGTATGTCGAGTCGTCCGTACTGATCGACGGCCTCATTGACCATGCGTGCGATATCTGCGCTCTGCGAAACATCGACATGGCTTGCCACGGCCGTGCCTCCGGCCTGTTGGATCGTGTTCACATTCGTGGCTGCCGCCGTATCGTCTATGTCAGCGATGAACACGCTTGCGCCTTCAGACGCGAACTTTCGAGCAGTTGCTCCTCCGATGCCCAACGCGCCGCCAGTGATGATTGCTGCCTGACCTTCGAACCTGCCCATGTCGCCTCTTTGATCTATTTCATGCTGTTTGCGGTATTTTCAATGGCGAAATAGTAACTGAAGCCCGCGGCGGTACACGAGTTTGGGTGGACGAGTAGTTGCATAGATGTGACACATTCGGTATGTCGACAATCCCTGTGCGGCATGAAGAAATAACTCAGGAATGGCTCAGCGAACAACTGGTCGCGCCGGTTGAATGCAGGATTTCTAACCTCGATCTAGAAGAAATGACCGGGCATAATCCCGATCTTTCACAGCTGTTTAGAGCTCGTATTGGGTATTCGAATAGAACTTCAACTCATCCCGACGTCGTGATCGTCAAGATACCGCCCGAGGATGATGGTGTGCGGCTGAGAGGCTCCATACCCGTTTATAGGTGAGCGCTGGGCTGTTATCGCCTGTTGCAGTCGTTCCATGGCGGCTCAATCGCAGGCATGTACGGAGCGCAGCAAGACCGAAACGAAAACGCGATCAACTCTTCGACTTAGACGGTTGCTTGAACATTGCAAAACTCGCTGAGTAGCCGTGCAAGAACGTCTGATCGCCAATTGGCCCGATCTCACCGTTCGAAAAGAATCCGGCGATCGGAATGTCGGCCACCATGTCGGTAAACATGGTGGTGTCATGATCAGGCGTGCCGTAAAGGTACTGCCCACGTCCCAAACAGCTGAACAGCAGGGCAGAGGCCGGGAAATCGCCATCGTCAAGATTATCGATGTATTCCTCCAGTATCATGCGCAGATCTTCGTCTGCCGCCTGAGCGTCTCTGACAAAGAACTGGATAACCTGTCCCTCTTGAACAAGTTCACCAACCGCGAGCGTGCCATCTTCATCATCGGCACCGAGGACGTTCCTGATCAGGAACTCGCCCTCGCTGTGGTCCTGAGCAAGCCGATCCATAATGATTCCGATCTGTAGCGATCGACGAATCAGACGCTTATCGCGTGTTTCCGCGGCATCGAACAGTTCCCGTAGAATTTCAAGCGGAGTTTGGTCTCCGAGTTTGAAAATGACATTGATTTCTGATTCGGTGACAAGGTGAGGCTCGCCGATAGGGCGGCAGCCCTGGGCAACTATAGTCTCGACTACTAGATCGCCGTTGAATGCGACTCCTACAGCACCGGAGCGAACTGATTTTTCGTTGACGAATAGTGCATTTGTCCCCGGTCGTCCACCACCACTGGCTAGGCCTCCGATTTTTACTGCTTTCGGATAAGCAAAGTCCAGACCTGCGAGCAGGTGATCGCTGCGGAGGGTGTATGGATCGGGAAGCAACATGATCGCCGGACAGTCTTCGGGTTGAATCCCAAGTAAAGAGTGCCATTCTCCTGGTGCTGCATCAGGACTGGGTAATTCGTCCTGATTTAGATGAAACGGCTTGATGTCGACACCCGGAAGAACAGCTGCCGAGATCGCAATCCCTGGGCGACGTTCGACTTCCTGCCCACCACCGATCACTCCCGCTGCAGAGCAGCCGATCATGACCTTCGCACCAAGTGCCTCAGCTAGAACTTCGGGTGCAGTGAAATACGAGGGTGTGTGGTGAGAGGAAATGAATACCACTGCCAGATCGGGATGTTGACCATCTAGATTCGCAAGTATTTGTTCTGATGCCTGATTGACAGCCTCTGTGAAAGAAGGCGAGTCAGAAACGGCAGAACTCCATCGCAAGTTTTGCTTCTCCCGTCCCGATTCAGCCATCTGGCGGAATCGGGAAGTATCCAGTCCTCTGCGTCGACGTTGTTCTGTCAGCCCGACGACGCAGAGCACGCTTGCCCTACAGTGTCGGTAGAACGGCAGCAGCCGCAGCGACAGTCTTGTCTATATCTTCGTCCGTATGCGCTGAAGACATGTGAATCCGACCATTTGAAGACAGGCGGATACCCTGTTTCAGCATCTCTTCGGCGAACCGCTTGTACTTGCCATCGTCGCAATTACGAGCATGGTCGCGCCAATTCATTATTTCTTGTTTCGTTGTGAACGATATCGAAAAAACCGACCCGACACCTTGTACATGTAAGTCGGACTCTAGCGATTTTGCGACATCGCTAAGACCTTCCATTAAGCGTAGCCCTTTGCTGTCCAGATCCCGATAAAACTGATCGCCCTCATCTTGAATATGCTTGAGCGAGGCGTATGTTGCAGCGATGGATATCACGTTGGAGTTAAAGCTACCACCGTGATAAACAGTCCCATCCCCAATGAGATCCATCACATCCCGCCTGCCAACGATCATCGCGATCGGGAATCCGCCAGCCATCGATTTGGCGTAAGTTGCGAGGTCTGGGGTAATTCCCAGATATTCCTGCGCACCTCCTCGAGCTACACGGAACCCAGTAATGACTTCGTCAAAGGCAAGCAGAGCTCCGTTCTCTTTGCAGATCCTCTGGAGACCCTCCATGTAACCCTGTTTAGGGACGATGCAGTTCGTGTTGGCGAGAATCGGCTCCGTGATAACACCCGCTATTTCGCCAGGGTGATCCACAAAAACCTTATGCAGCTTTTCAAGATCATTCCACTGGCAGATCACGAGTCCATCCGCGGTTGTCTCATCCATGCCCTCGGACTCACCAACAGGCACAGGCGCGTCTTCGGGTCCGGCCTTATCGAGTGATGGGTGAACGCTCCAGTTCACCGAGTCCATCCAACCGTGATAGTGACCTTCAAACTTCAAAATCTTCGGGCGACCCGTGAACCCACGCATGGTTCGAAACAGCAACTGGTCTATCTCGGTACCGGATGAAGCAAAACGCACCGTCGCGTTCTCCATCGGAATCATGTCCAGAACCATCTCGGCTACTTCGAGTTCGCGCTCGAACTGCCCTGCAAACACATACCCGGTCTCCATGTCTTCGTTAACTTGCTTGTTAATGAAGTCGGGTGAATGGCCGAAAAGATTTGGACCCATTCCCTGTATGTAGTCGATGTACTCGTTGCCGTCGGCATCCCACATCTTTGAACCCTTTGCACGGGTAAAAAACAGCGGGACTTTGGCCGGTTCATTGATTCTGATCTGGCTTGACACACCACCTGCCACAAGCCCTTTCGCCTTTTCAAAAAGACGCACAGACCGTTCATGATTCATCGAGGAGTTCACCTTTGCGAAAACACGTGTTTGTGTACAAATTAAAAATTGTATCGCCGCTCGACCCACACCGCTTGAAAACGCGGCGGGTAGTAGTTGGTGAACGCCCCGTCGGATGGCTGAATAATAGTGACCTGCCTCCAGAACCTGTACCACTTGTTATGTTAGTCCGACGGCTTGTTTCAGCCTTATCGTTTCCGGTGCTGGCGGCCAGTATTCGAGACAATAAGTGGTAACGTTATCCGGGGCAGGTCAGTTTGATAGTCACTTTATTAAACACCGATGAAGAATTAACTGGCACCGGAAAACTTAGGATAAAGAGTTCGGAATTGGAGTCCGTGTACGGTTGGCTTACTCCGCTGGGATTCGACGGCATTAAACTTTGCATCGATTTGCCAGGTGAAAATGAAATTGGGTTGTAAATGTGATAATCCCGCTAGTTCTTCACGTGGAAGACAAGAGATCACTGAAAGATGAAAGCGTTTTATCGAAGCTCAGGGGTAAGCTTGAAGTCTCAGTCAACAGTGACCTCGAACTGACATTACCGGGTGGAATTCCGACTCTTATATCGACTCTCTATTCCGGCGCTATCACATTCAAAAAGGGTGAAGTGAAAATCACGATCTAAGAAGAAGAGTAACAACAGTCACCTTCTCTTCGTTCAACTTGAGAAAAATAAAAAACCCCACGGAATTAATTCCGGATGTTTTTCTAACTCCCGTCGAAAATTATGGCTTTTCTCTCATGTCGTGACGGTTACTCCGGTCCATAATCACCGTAAACATTCAGCGGATCCACTACGAATCGTCGAATCATATGACCTAACCTTTCAACGGTATACACATCAGCATGCGGTACTTCGTTCCACGAACGAGGCTGTTGCTCAGCGTGGCGACCTGACACGAACCGAATTGCTGTCATTTCGAGCATTCGGGACGGTACGATGTCGTTGTCTATGCGGTCACCGACCATGATGGCTTGCTGTGGCTCGATGCCGAGGCCCTCGCAAGAGTGGAGTAACAGGCGAGGATCGGGTTTACGTAACTTGATCGACCCGGAAACCTCTTTGTACGTGAAATATTTGAGGATACCGAGGCGTTCCATGTTCTCGAGAGCGACGGTCGGTTGATTTGCTGCAAGGCCCAGAAGGAGGCCTTCACCGGAAAGCTTTTCGAGCAACTGAGGCATACCTTCTCGCAACTCGAAGTCACCTCGTGCGGTGTTGCGGTAAGGCATCGTTTCCATCAGTTCAGCTTCGACCTGATCGATCAGTTCTTGATCACCACTGGCAATCTTCCACATGATCGAGTGATACGTCTTTGGCGCGAACACATCCACGGCCCAGCGATTGGCAGCTTTATATTCCTCATCTGATATCGCTAGACCGTGGTTCTTAAACGACGTCTTGATCTGTTCGTCGATCATCCGATCCATGCTCGTTTCGGTATCAAGCGGGCCACCGACATCGAAAAGGACGGCTTTAATTTTGTGAGTCATTCGTTGAGGGTACCTTTCTGGTCATACCGGGCGTATTTGGTTCCTTCTCCCTGAGTAAGAAGGTTAGGTTGAGGGGGACTGCCGACGGTCATGCGGGTTCACCGTCAGTGCGACACCGCCCACAGATCCCTAGGCTCTGATGACTTCGTTCAGGAAGTCGTGGTTGCCAGAATGGGCTTAATCTGCCTAAATGGACTGTAGCCTCTAAATCAGGTACTTCCTCTTCACCTTCGCCACATAGCTGTAGCTCGGGTTCACGAACTGAGTAACCCGGGCCTCAAGACACTGAGACAGGAAAATATATGCCTCACCCTGCGACATGCCGTATGAAGCTTCCAGCCAGAGGATCATCTCCGTCAAGGCTATCCTGAACGCATCTTCGGCAGGCTTCTCGCACGCGGTAGTCATGATGTACTCGTCGTTTTCAATACGTGGCCAAGTCATCTCATCAGGAGTTTCACTAATTGAGACTCTCATCGTCACATTGCCACCGGTCTCGATTCCGCCACCACCGCAGATTTCACCATCGCCCTGGCGGGCGTGCATATCGCCAACGTGGAGCAAGGCGCCCTCGTGGTGAATAGGAATACTCAATCGGGCACCGTTGGTAACTTCCTGAATATCGAAGTTTCCACCCCACTGACCAGCCCAGCCGTTGTGGCGCGCCTCTCGTTCTGGTGCCACACCAACAACGCCCAACATCGGCTCGACCGGGAACCTCAACTTTTCGTTCCAGATGATTTCCTCATTCTCGATTCGGCAAATTCTGAACTGAGCTCCGATGTTCGAGGGACCTAAATATCCGGGCATAGCGCCTGTCGAACCGCCGTACCTGGTCCAGCCAACAGGGTGAACCTTGATCTCACCGATCTCTACCGTAAGTAGATCACCCGGCTTCGCACCCTCGACATATATGCAGCCTGATGCCGCGTTACCTCGATCGGTCGGCTGGCGGTCGGCTCGATATTGGTTGGACAGATCTCGTATGTCATCCGGCACCACCGCCGCGTCGGGACCACGATTCATCTGTGTTTCGACCTCGAACCACTCTCCCGGCTTAACCGTCAGGGTCACGGGGTTGGCAGCGGAGTGTTCGTAGTAGAGCGTTTCGGTCGTGGCTTTCAGCATGGGTAATATTTTCTTTCTGGCTGGGCAGCTTCGTTTTAACTGCGCGTTGACTCAGAAGCGATTCGATGGACGGAAGTTTAGCCATGCTCAACGCCAACGCAAGTAGGAATAACGTTTGGCGGTCACAAAAAAGACCCGAGGAAAAATCCTAGAGACTACACGCTCGGCTTCCTGAAGCTTCATAGGTGCCTAAGACTGAAGCTCAGCGCAAAGCTGTTTGGTGGATGTAATAGTTTCGTTCTCCGCGTATTCCTCGGCAGCTTCTGCCTCGGCGTGTCGTTTGCTGGCAGTGACTCGCTCATCCCGAGATAGCTCTCGGAGTAACAGGGCCTGTTGCCATGCTGCTTCAGCCGACGCGTTGTCGGTTGGCAGCGAGTTCAAGCTTTTTTTAGATCGCTGGGCCATGGTGCTCATCATTTGTCGTTTGGCGTCTTGGTGACGCCCCGGCCGGTCGACACCCTTTGTGAGCTTCACTTGCGCGGTTAGTTATTCACATCTGACGCTTAGTACCGTGGCCTTGCTTTTTAGTTCGCCCTATCTTGCTTGCAATGTGTGTATGCGTGTATGCGCGTAAAATTAACCGCCAGCATCAAAATGCGATTCGGGAATTCCACAGGCATTATCGACCTGATATGAGACCATATTTCAAAAAACTTCAAGGTTCATTCTCAACCGTTGGCGCTGTCATAAATCATCTTGATGTGACCACTTCGACAATGGATGTTGCATGGAAAATGGCACGTAAAGGCACTCCAGATGGAACAGTTGTTGTTGCCGAACATCAGTCAGATGGTAGAGGGCGGCATGATCGTGCGTGGGTGTCGGAGCAGGGACAGGATATTCTGTGCTCTGTCGTCCTCCGCCCGAGGGTAGCACTGGCCGGGGATCTGTTGATGCTCGCAGCGCTGGCGGTGATCGATGTCGCCGCGTCATTCGGAGTCGAAGCAGGCATCAAGTGGCCTAACGATGTTCAGGTGGCCGCCAAGAAACTTGCCGGTGTGATCGCCGAGTCTAAAACGGGTCCGGATTCAAGCACAGGCACTAGTGGTTCTGAACGGTCTTCAGATCACATATCAGTCATAATAGGGATTGGACTAAACGTGAATTTCAATCCTGATATTGCGACTGAAGCTGCACCGCATTCAACAAGTCTGGCTGCGGAGCTAAATGAGCAAGTCGACCGAGCGGTTGTCTTCGAAGCGCTTATGCGCTCACTCGATAGTTATTATGCGTCTATAACGGCTGGGGGAACTGTTGTTCCTAAATGGCGCGACAAACTCACCACGCTGGGTCGAGAGGTCACAGTTGTGGGTGGTAAACCCGGCGACTCAATAAATTTGCATGGTGTGGCTCACGACGTAGATTCGGTAGGTCGCTTGATTGTTAGAGATGCCGATGGTCGAGACTGGCCAGTATCTGCCGGCGAAGTTACTGTTCGAGATATTAAGTGAACTGGATTACCATCTGGTGCCTGAAAATCTGCCAGAATCACCGTGCGGCTCCAGCCACGTGCGTCAAGAGACGAAGTGTTGGGCTGGCAAGATGTACCGGGCGAAACGGGAAATAGTAACGAAGCGCTCGAGTTGCGTTTACGGGTGAAGGCTGTTCCCGTAGACGGGGCAGCAAATGCCGCGCTCATTCAGCTTCTGTCGAAACAATTGGGACTATCCACAAGCAATATTTCGCTGGTAGCGGGTGCTGCTTCTCGTAACGGGATAGTTGAGATCCTAGATTTGTCACCGGGCGAGATCAAAAACCGCCTGAGGTGCTCCTTAGTCGATCCGACACTGTGAACAGAATCAGTATCACGATCATCGGGCTGATATCGATCATTCCGATTCGAGGAATTATTCGTGAAGCTGGAATCATCACCGGATCGGTTATCTGGTACAGCAACTGAACGAGTGGGTGCTGGCGTGCACCTGGGAACCATGACGACAGTGCTCGCGCAACCACTAAGTATCCAAATATTTGAAGCAACCAGCCGATAAAGTCTAGGAGATCGTTGCTCATTTGCCGCCAGCCAATTCTTCACCTCGCTCAAAAGCCGTACGCACAGCGTCTGCAACCGTTGCCCTGAAACCACTATTTTCCAATGCTGCCAGTCCGGCGGCTGTAGTACCCGCGGGCGAAGTCACCATGTTTCGAAGTTCAGCAGGATGCTTGCCTGTTTCACGTTCAAGGGCGGCGCTGCCAAGAACAGTTTGCGATGCGAGGTGGCGCGCTACATGCACTGGCAAGCCAAGCTCGACACCGGCGTCGGAAAGCGCTTCGATCATCACAAATACATACGCGGGACCACTGCCGCTAAGAGCTGTCGCAACGTCGATACTCTTCTCGTCACTGAACTTAAGCTCATCACCTATCGCTTTTAGCATGCTGGCAACGAAATCGGTTGTTTTCTGGTCGACATCATCCGAAACAGTCCAGGCCGAAATTCCTTTACGGATCTGAGCCGGAGTGTTCGGCATAACCCGGATCAGCTTTGTATGTCCGAGTTTCAGACCAATCGAGTGCATCTTCACTCCGGCCATGATCGACAAAACGGTTTGGTTCGACTTCAGTGCAGCGTTCAACTCGTCAGCTATAGCATCGAGTTGCTGCGGTTTTATTGAAAGCACAACGATGTCGGCACCGGTTACGGCTTCCCTGTTGCTGTCTGTTGCCTCGATACCGAGATCGTTTTTCAGCGACTCGCGTCGAGCCTTGAAGGGTTCACCAACAATAATGCTGGCGTCGAGACTGGCATCTTTAACTCCGGAAATGATGGCCCGTGCCATCACCCCTCCACCTATGAATGCAATTCGCATATTCGATAACCGTGTGTAACTTGGCTTGCGCTCGTGAGCAGATTCTCACGAGCGTGATGTAGGACGAGCGATGCTTCGATTATACGGTCCAACCTTCCTGAAATTCCTTCCCAGTGACTGCTAAAGTTTAGCGTGTGCCACCGCGTTGAGTTACTTCGACAGGCCTTTGCGAGATGCAAGAGAAGCCCCGAGCTTGAGAGCTTCTATCATGCTGATCTCGCTTGCAATGCCGGTACCTGCTATGTCGAACGCAGTACCGTGATCAACCGAGGTCCTGAGGAACGGCAGGCCGAGATTCACTGTGACAGATTCCTCGACGCCGTAGACCTTAATTGGGATGTGACCCTGGTCGTGGTACATCACGACTACGACGTCGTATTTGCCTGCTGACGCACTGTTGAACACCGTGTCGGCAGGGTGCGGGCCGCTGGCGTCAATCCCCTCGGCTATTGCCTGTTTTACCGCTGGAGCGATTTCATCAGCCTCTTCGCTGCCGATCAGGCCGTTGTCCGAAGCATGTGGATTCAGGGCAGAGATAGCGATTCGCGGCTTCTCGAACCCCCATTCGTTGATCATTTTCTGGGTGAGACGGATCGCTGTCATGATGTTTTCGGTGGTTACGTACTTTACCGCTTCACTCAGAGACTTGTGCGTCGAAAGGTGCATGCAGCGCATCGGGCCGCTAACCAGCATCGTTGCGACGTAGCTCGAACCGGAAAGGCGCTTGAACACTTCCATGTGGCCTGTGTCCTTGCTGCCACCCATGTTCCACGACTCTTTATTGACGGGAGCGGTGACCATGCCCTCAAACTCGCCGGCCATACACATCTTTGCGGCCTCTTCGACCCACAGGTGGCTGGCAGACCCGGATCCGGCGTCGTGCTTGCCGACCGGGAACTCAGCGCCCTCCCAGTCGCCCGGTGCAATAACTTCGATCGTACCCGGTTCGCCTTTTGCGTCTGAAGCGGAGTCGATCCCGATAACTGAGTCGCCCGAACCGACCGTATACAGCGCTTTTTGTACGACGTTGACGGTACCCACCAGAACTGGCCGCATGATCTCGTACATTAATCGGTTACGAAGCGCTTTGATCACGACTTCGGGTCCGATCCCAGAAGGATCACCAATGGTTACTGCGAGAAGGGGTTTTTGTGGCATGTGTGGGTATTTATTTCGTAGCGGATGGAAAAGGAGGATTGCTAGGTTACGGCAGAGGTGGACTGCACCGGTACGATCTTTTTTGTCATTGCGAGGGGGGACGACGTGGTAATAACCGTCTCTCAGCAACGCTGCTTTCGACAGAGCAAACGCTGACCACCTAGAGATTACGCCTGATGGCGATACGTCGTCGACGAGGTTCGATGTGACATAAAAAAGGCCGAGCAGGTTACCCCAGTCGACCTTTTCAAATTCGTTTACTAACTTTCTAACACTTGCTGTATCCGCAACTGAAGCACTTGAGACAGCCCTCCACGTGGGCCACGGTTGACGAGCACTCTGGGCAGAGTTCACCTGCAACTACGTCACCAACCGAAACAGTTACGTTCTGCTCCTGCCCGATCATCGGAACCGTTTGCGCAGTAGGGATACCAAGCTCTTTCGGTGAAAGCTGATTGAACATACCGGCCTGGCTCGACTCTCGATCAGTCAGATCTTCCTGAGTAGGCAGAGCAGCCGTATCGTTGGCAAGACGGTCGAGCACAGAGGCAATCGCGTCCGGAACCGACCTGATCATCTCGCCCTCATCCCAGGCTGGAACGTCGGTGATGCCACGGAGCTGTTCGGAAACATCGACCGGGTCGATACCCGAACGCAGCGCCAGCGACGCCATCCGTGAAACCGCTTCTGCCATCGCAGCATCGTTACCACCGGCTTTGCCATGTGTAGCGAATACCTCGAACGGACGGCCATCACTCGCCATGTTCACCGTGATGAACAGGTTTCCTCGGCCGGTCCGAACCCGACGGGTGATACCGCTCAACATCGCAGGTCGATCAGCAGGAGTGACGTACTGTGGAATGCCTCGAGTCTCGAAATCGATTGTACCCCTGGCGTCTGCCGCGTCGGTCGTGCCGGTTGTCAGTACTTCTTTCTCACGTGAACCAGCACGGTAGACAGTGATGCCCTTGCAGGCGGTCTCCCATGCGAGCAGGTAAGCGTCTTCAACATCCTCAACAGTCGCTTCATTCGGGAAGTTGATCGTCTTCGAAATACCGGCGTCGGTGCTCTTCTGGAAAGCGGCCTGCATCAGCACATGGTCACGAGGTGAGATGTCGGACGCAACGTGGAACAAACGCTTCACGTCATCCGGCACATCGTCACGATCCTGCAATGAACCGCCGTCAGAAAGGTGTTCCAGAAGCTCTTCACTGTAGAAGCCGCGCTCCTTCGAGATTCGCTCAAAGTTCTTGTCGACGTAGAAGAGAGTCTTGCCCTCGAGAATGTTTTGCTTGCGGAACGCCAGTGCGAAGATCGGCTCGATACCGCTTGATGCGCCAGCGATCATCGAGATCGTTCCCGTGGGAGCGACGGTCAAGCGGCAGGCGTTTCGGTAAGGCTTGTCACCGCGCTTGGCCGCCTCGGAATCGTGCCATGCCGGGAAAGGACCACGCTCTTCGGCCATTGCCAGCGACTCGATATCTGCGTTATCTCGGATGAATGCCATCAACTTGCGACCCAGCTCAACGGCATCTTCGGTGTCGTAAGGAATACCAAGCTGAACAAGCATGTCGGCGAAACCCATCAGCCCCAGACCGAGCTTGCGTGTCGACAGCGTCATCTCTTCGATAGCGTCGACGGCATACTTGTTTGCGTCAATAACGTTGTCGAGCATTCGGATGGCAAGTCGAACAGTTTCTCCGAGCCTGTCCCAGTTAATGTAGGTTAGTCCAGCTTCGTCGGTGTCGAGGAACTTTGCGACGTCGATCGAGCCAAGGTTGCATGACTCGTTTGGAAGCAACGGCTGCTCACCACACGGGTTGGATGCCGTAATGCGTCCCAGATGAAGCACCGGGCTGTTTCGGTTTACCTCGTCAAGGAAAATCATTCCTGGCTCACCGTTTCTCCACGCACCGTAGACGATCTTGCTGAACACCTTACGTGCGTCGATCCTGTCAACCTCAATAATTTCACTATCGAGGTTTGAAGGGTCGGAAAGCGCACGCAGGGCGTAGGTTGTGCCGTCCTTGACCGCCTGCATGAACTCGTCGGAGGCACCGATCGAGATATTGAAGTTGTGGATTTCACCTTCAACCTGCTTACAGTCGATGAACTCTAGAATATCGGGGTGGTGTACATCCATGACGGCCATATTTGCGCCATCACGCTTACCGCCTTGTGTGACGAGGGTCGATACAGACGAAAGGTGCCGAAGCACGCCGATCGGACCACATGCCTTGCCGTGTGTGGTTGCGATACCAGTGCCCTTCGGTCGCAACTCAGACAGAGCGAACCCGGTTCCACCACCAAACTTCTGGACCATCGCAGCATCGTGAGCAGCACCCATGATGCCCTCCATGCTGTCGTGGAGCGGAAGAACGAAACACGCTGACAGCGTGCCGGTGCCCGTACCTGCGTTCATAAGAGTAGGGGAGTTTGGAAGGTATTCGAGACTCGCCATTATTTGGAAGAAGCGCTCTTCGACAGCGGCTACTTCTTCTGGAGTCTTTTCGTACTTGAACTCGGGAGCTGCGAGTGCTTTTGCGACCCTGCGGAACATGGCTTCAGACGACTCGATGATGTCTCCGGCTTTGTTCTTCTGCAAATAGCGCTTATCCAGAACCACACTGGCATTATCTGAGATCACCGCGGGGGTGAAATCTTCTGTTGGTGTTGCGCCGTTCGTCCTCATGGGTGTGTTCTGCATGATGGTCATCTATGTTCTTTTCGTGCGCTCGATTGGCGCCCTCATGTTCTCTGTTGTTTCTCGTACCGTATTTACTGTTGTCAGCCCGGGGAGTTCTGCTGTAGCTACCGCCTATCAACCCCGAAGTGACTGGCAACTATCCTTGCCTGGCTCTCCGTCGGCGGCCCCGTTGAGCCAGCCGGGGAACGTCGTCCTCTATCAGCCGTAATTGGCTTTTACTGTGGGCTGAATCGGGATCGGTCAACGCCTCTACCTCCCGGGTAAAGGAATCGACATCCTGGAAATCCCTGTAGACCGACGCAAACCTTATGTAGGCCACTCTATCGAGTATTTTCAGTCGCTCTATGCACATCTCACCGAGTACGCGCGCTTCAATCTCTGCCTTCGCGAGCTTATGCAGTTCGTTTTCTATATCGACAACCATCTTAGAAATGGCGCCAACATCCAAGGGTCTCTTGGCACAGGCGGTCTGAAGCGATCGTTCCAGCTTGTTCGTCGAAAACGCCTCGCGTCGACCATCCCGTTTGGAGATCATCAGTGGCATCGAATGTACTTTTTCGTAGGTGGTGAACCGTAGCTCACAGCGCATGCACTCACGCCGTCTCCGCACGCCATCAGGCGCTTCACGTGAGTCGATCACGCGTGATTCATTGTTTCCGCAAAAGGGGCAATGCATTGCCTAAAATATACCCATAATTAACTTGCCCGAAAATACCGCGACAGTTCCGTTCCGCTGCGGGTGTAGATTGTAAATCATCCGCTGATCGGAGCAGTGTGTAAAATGAAAAATTGAACACGCCGCCTTGCGGCTGCGGACACAGCCAAACCCCACATTTAGTGGAGTGCATCCGAGACTACCACTATCAATGGGGGGCGTGTCAATCATATGTGTCAGCCGGTTCAGCTCAATTCTTCATGTAAAAAGCTGCCGTGCAACTGCGGAAAATCCACCCGAGGTGTCGATCATGAACAGGGAGAATATTACGACGTAATTCGTCGCGCATGTTGCTGTGTAGTTCAAGAAATCCGTTTCCCTAAGTTCTGGGAATTGACTCGGATATTGTTGTTCACTCAGATATATCCACACGAAATTCAACAACCATTAGCTTGCTGCATTATGAACGAGACATTACCGTCGTCTCATCCACAGACTTCGTGGTAGTACCTATGTATTGTGTGGGTTGAAGTCGATGAACTCGATATGTAGACGGAACCCCGAGAATAGTCAGCAGAACTTAGCTGTCGAATCACTTCACCATCTACTGAGTGCCCGAACTCTGCGAAGCTGGATCTTAGCCACTCTTGCCTAAAACCCTGAATGTAATACTGAATATGTGGCACGTAATAACTAAGCATATTGAATTATGTCTTCGACCAGAAATATTGGTAAGGGCGCCAATCAACCAAACCAAAAACCCCGAGAGACCGGACTTCTCTCGGGGTTTTATATGACTCCTACCCGGTGATGTTCTCTGAGGAATTTATCGAGTAGTGCTATTTGTAAAGTGGTTTTTCAGTTTTACCGCTATCGCTGCTGACGTTCAGTCGCTCGCAGCCATTTCACGAGCCGAGCGCCTTCGGGCCGCACGGTGGTGACGCAGGAACGGTGGAAAATCCAGAGCTTCTTCATCACCAAGAACATCGCTGAGGGCAGCCGTTACGGCGGCCTCTTTCTCAGCCGACGCTTCTGCGCTCGGGAAGCCAGTTGCAATGATGGTCATCTTGACTTCATTTTCCATTTTGGGGTCGGTGACCATACCGAAGATGATGTTGCAGTCAGGGTCGACCATGTTCGAAACAACCTCGGAAGCTTGCTGTACTTCCTGAAGTGTGAGATCTGTTCCGCCAGTGACGTTGAAAATCACGCCACGTGCGCCTTCGATCGACACCTCCAGAAGTGGGCTATCGATAGCGGCTTCGGCGGCCATAATCGCACGGTCTTCACCGTTACCCTGGCCAATCGCCATCCAGGCAGGACCGGCGTTGGACATGATCGCTTTGACATCAGCGAAGTCGAGGTTGATTTCACCGGGCACAAGAATCAGTTCAGCGATTGATTGAACTCCCTGCCGCAGAACATCGTCTGCCATGCGGAACGCCATGTCCATCGATAGATTCTCAGTCGATATGATGAGAAGACGGTCGTTCGGGATAACTATCAGGGTGTCGACAACTTCGGAAAGTGCCTTGATTCCCTCGTCTGCCTGACGACGACGACGCGCACCCTCGAAGTTGAACGGCTTGGTTACTACACCAACCGTCAACGCACCGAGTTCCTGGGCGACTTCGGCAACGACCGGTGACCCACCAGTGCCCGTTCCACCACCCATGCCGGCCGCGATAAAGACGAGGTCTGCACCTTCGAGTGCTTGCTTAATTTCATCACGATCTTCTTCGTGGCACTCTCGACCTTTGGAAGGATCTCCTCCAACACCAAGTCCACGAGCGGTGCGATCACCAACTCGGATTCGAATCGGAACGTCCGAGCGGGTGAGTGCCTGGGCGTCAGTGTTTACTGTGATGTACTCAACTTCTGGAATCCGATCTCGGTACATGCGAGACACGGCGTTCGAGCCACCGCCACCGACACCAACAACTTTGATTGTTGCTGATCCGACGTTTCCGTCTACTGGGACAATTACTTGGTCGACCATTACTTTTTTCTCCTGGGGATCGACCGGCCACTTTAATAGTTAGCTGGAAGATCGCGGATGTTGGGGTTTGCGCCGTTCAATCAAACGGCGAAGTGAGTTTTGTTAGCGCCCAAAAAGGAATCTGTTCGCGTCTATAAACCAGAACGGTTTAAACGTCAGCAGTCTCCTTTTCTCGACTGGCACCACTTTCGCGTTTTGGTAACCAGCCGCGGATCAACGACAGAGCCCCTGCCGGGGTTTTTATTGTCACATCGGATTCACCAGAACCAGACGTAGTGTTTTGTTTTCCTGTGTGGTTTTCTACTGGCAGGTTGCGCATGCCCCACAAAGCGATGCCCGCAGCCGCCGAGTAAGACGGATCGTTGGTGCCTTTGGGCATTCCATCGAGGCCGCGTGGTGTGGCGAGTCGAACCTTCCGTTGGAAGATTAGTTTTGCAATATTCAGGAAGCCCTCGAGCTTGGCACCACCGCCAGTGAAGACGATTCGATCTGCTGGTATGTCGGCAAGATGCGGCTCTTCAAGCTTGAGCAGGATCATTCGGAACAGTTCCGATGCGCGCTCTTTCAAAACCTGCCCGACTTCACGCTTGGTGATAGTCAAAGACTGGTCCATAGTCGTCGGGTGAAGAGTGATTTCGTCCTTCATGCCTGCTAGTTCAGGTGCTGCGGTGCCGTGCTCTACTTTGAGCTGCTCAGCCGAATCGAAATCGATTGCAAAAGCGATGCTAAGGTCGTTCGAGAACTGGAATCCACCAACCGGGATAACGTCGGTATGAACAACCGCACCATCGTGGTACACGGTGATATCCGAGGTTCCACCACCTACGTCGACAAGTACTGCGCCTTCTTCGCGCTCATCGGCCGTCAACACAGCATCGGCGCTGGCAACAGGCTCGACGACCATCGAAGAAACTCGAACACCCGCGTTTGAAACGGCGTTGTGGAGTTCAGTGATCTTTGAAATCGATCCTGTAATTACGTGACTTTCAACATGAAGCTCGCCGGTGTGCATGCCCAGTGGGTTGCGAATGCCATACAAGCCGTCGAGTGCATAGCTGCGAGGGATAACGTGCAGTAACTTACGGTCGTCAGCAAGGTCGACTGCTCCAGCAGCTTTCTTCGCCGCCGACAGATCGAGGTCTGTGACGGTTCGAATGCCATCGGGACGCGGGACGTTTACCCAGCGGTTCTTAGATTCAACGTGACTGCCAGTAAGACCGGCGTATACCTGGACGATCTCTACACCAGCATCTGCCGATGCGATCGCGATCGATTCCTTGATGGCTGCAGTAACGGCAGCCGAATCGGCAACAATTCCTTTTCTCATGCCACTGCACGGTACAAAACCAATACCCGCTACTTCAATGCGGTAGTCAGCGCGTTTGCGGGCGACTATCGTGCACACCTTTGTTGTGCCGATATCTATAGCTACTCTCAAGTCTACTTGCGTCATGATGATCTCCTGATCGGTGTGGGGAGGGGTGGTTGGTAACGGGTTGGTCGTGATGTATCTGGTGGTTCGGCGTTCACTGCCGTTCTAGGGCCCCCAGAGCGAGGGGAAGTTGTCGAGCGCGCACGTCGCCAGATACCAGCTGAACTCAGGATGAAGATGACGCTCATATTCGTTCAGCCACCCGTAACTTGGCACTGCGAGCGCGTTGATTCGATTCGATTTCTGCGTTGGTAGGAATCAAAGGACGCCGAGTGATGACCTTTAACGTTGCCAGATGTTCACAACGGCATACTGGCGTGCCGGGAGGGCAGATGCAGTCAGACGCTTGCTTTCGTATGAAATTCTTCACGATTCGGTCTTCAAGCGAGTGATATGCAATAACGGCGATCCGACCACTCTGGCCAAGTAGCGATACAGCCTGCTCAAGAGCCGTTTCCAGTGCAGATAACTCGTCGTTTACTGCTATTCGAATGGCCTGGAATGTTCGAGTAGCCGGATTCGTGTGTCTGCCCCGACGTGGATTTACCTTCTCGATAACGTCGGCAAGTTCGAGGGAGGTGTTGATTGGCCGGCTGCGAACGATTGCATGTGCGATTCGACGAGCAGCGCGATCTTCACCGAGATGGAAAATCAGGTCAGCAAGTTCAGATTCTGCGTAACCGTTAACGATGTCGGCAGCAGTTACTTGCTGATCGAAGCTGAATCGCATGTCGAGCGGGTCGGAACGGCGGAAGCTGAAGCCGCGCGACTCCCTATCGAGTTGAAGTGATGAAACTCCAAGGTCAAATAGCACACCGTGAACCGGAACGAATTCGTATTTTAGCGCAGTTGCTCGAATGTCACGGAAGTTGCTGTTGATAGGAAGAAAGGCATCACCGTGTTCGGCAAGTCGTTCTATCGCAACAGATACCGCTTCTGCGTCAGCATCCAGACCCAGAATCTGACCACCCGGGCTGGCAGCCTTGAGAATCTCTTTCGAGTGTCCGCCCTCTCCGAGCGTTCCGTCGATATAGCGTCCGCCGGGCTGGACGTTGAGTGCCTGCATGATCTCGGGCGTCATGACCGGGGTATGGTGAAGTTCTAGACCCATGAGAATCACTCGTCCATCTCCACGTCGGCCTGGCGGTTAACAATCTGCGTCTGATCGACCGGGGGAGCCACCTGTGATGCAGCCTCTGCAATATCTGATGCTTCGGTATCGAGCGTTCGACGTTCTTCAGCCCATGCTGCGGCAGACCAAATTTCGATAAATCTGCCAGTGCCGACTATGATTACGTCTTCACCCAACCCTGCATACTCACGGAGTTGGACCGGAACGACCACTCTTCCATTTCGGTCGAGAGTTCCGACGAAGGCACCCGAGAAAGTCAGGCGAGCGAGCTTGCGGGCGAGGGCCGATGTGCTTGGCTGCTGGGCGATGTCGCTGGCGGCCTGTTCCCACTCTTTAGGGGTGTAAGCGACCACGCAGTTGTCGTATGCCCTGCCGAGGACTATGCCATCGATGAAGGCCATCTTGAATCGAGCAGGAATCGCGACCCTGCCCTGAGGGTCGATTCGGTGCTCGTATTCGCCGGCGAAAATCATGCTCATCTCGTGGTGCTGGGTCCTGCGGGCAATTTATCGTTTTGCCCCTATTTACCCCAATACGCGACAAATTGTGCCTGATCACCACTTTCTACGACAATACATTCAGCGTACTGTTTTTACGTTAAATACATGTGACGAACGTACTCCACGGCGTGCTAGCATTTCGAAAATCGAACTCTTACGTTCGTCCTCCTAGTTTAGGACGTAGTTCATTGGTACTTTAGTACTCAAGGCTCTAGTGGGCGTCTATAACGTCGTGCGTCACATGGAGAAATCGCAATAATTGCTTACGCAGTGCTGACCAGCAGCGACACGGGATCGGCCGGGAAACGAGTCGATACGAGTGGTGACGCCATAGTGGAAATCATGGATGGTGCAGGATTTGAGCTGGCTGGACGAGTGATGCTCCCGGACGATTTCAATCAGCTATCCGAGCAGATTATTTCATGGTGTGACTCGGGCAATGTCGACGTAGTTCTGACCACCGGTGGTACCGGTTTATCTTCACGTGACGTCATGCCGGAAGTAACCAGAAAACTCATCGATCTCGAAATACCTGGAATGGCCGAAGCGATGAGGGCTGAATCGCTCAAGGTCACGAAGATGGCAATGATATCCAGGGCAGTGGTGGGTGCGCGAGGTTCGACACTTGTCATAAATTTGCCCGGCAGCACCGGCGGTGTGCGGGGCAATCTCGGGGCTGTGCTTTCGGTCATAGAGCATGCAACTGAAGTGCTTCACGACCGGCAACCGGGGGAACACCCGGTTTAGAATCCTCCATCACGAATCCTCCCGTGTGTGCTCACGCGTGCGCCTCCTTCTCGTTGTCGTGCTTGCGGATGACAATAGTTATTCAAGAATCGTCTTCAACAAATACTGTTATGAAAATCTCGATAATCACACTGTTTCCGGAAATGTTTGTTGTCCCTCTCGGAACGAGTATCATCGGACGTGCGGTTGAGTCTGGGCAGATAGAGATAGATCTGGTTCTGCTACGCGACTTTGCCCCAGACGAACGCGGAACAGTTGACCAACCTCCATTCGGCGGTGGCGCTGGAATGGTGCTTCAGGCCGGGCCGCTTGTGCAGGCGGTCGATTTCGTTGCAGAAAAATCGAAAGCTGTGAACAAACCGCACGTCGTCCTAATGTCAGCACAGGGGACCCCTCTCACGCATCGCCGTGCTAAAGAATTATCGACCATGCCCGAAGTAACCCTTGTCTGCGGTCACTACGAAGGCGTAGACGAACGGTTCATAGAACTTCGCGTCGATGAAGAGATCTCCATTGGAGACTTCGTGATGACTGGTGGCGAGATACCCGCCATGGCCCTCACCGACGCAGTGGCAAGGCTAATTCCGGGAGTCCTCGGTGACGATGATTCATCGAAGCACGATTCATTCGCACCCGGATCCGGCTCCCTCCTAGAAGGTCCGGTTTACACCCGCCCCGCAGAATTCCGAGGATTGCAGGTTCCAGAAGTGCTGCTCAGTGGAGATCACGTAAAAATCGAAGCCTGGCGTCGTAGCCGGGCACTTCGGCGTACCGAAGAACGTCGGCCGGACCTATTAGACGAGTGGCCATCTCGTGAGTAATCTCACGCCTGATCCTGCTTGCGGCTTGAAATTAGTGCCCATCGGTATTGCTGGTAAGCGGATTTCGGTTGTATATTTAACAGCCTGTACGGACACACATCGACGCCTTTGGGCGTCTTTTCGCGATGAAAGAACTTAGATATGGATGCCGCATCACTGGTCGAGCGAAAGACTCTGGACCACATCGAGGATTTCCAGCCCGGTGACACCGTTACTGTGAACCTTCGCATTGTTGAAGGCGAACGCCAGCGTATCCAGTCCTATCAGGGAAACGTGATTTCCGGTAAGCACCGAATCTCAAAGACTCCACTCCCTGGCGACACGTTCATTGTTCGACGTGTTTCCTATGGTGTAGGTGTAGAGCGAATTATTCCCTTTCACTCACCAAACGTCGAATCAGTTAAGGTAACTCGTCAAGGCAAGGTCCGACGATCCCGCCTCTACTACCTTCGTGGTCTTACAGGCCGCAAGGCTCGAATCAAGGAACGACGCGACAGCTAATTGCCGTCGTTCGGCCGAGACCGCGGATTCGAGCACATGTACCGACCCTCTCCCAGAACCGGGAGAGGGTTTTTATTTGGCCGCTTGGTTGTCATCGACTGTTTGACCCATCTCAGATGGCGCAGATAATTGTCATTATCCATTCGTCACTCAACAACTGGCAACGGAGCCACCAGTGCAATTTGCTGAAGTAGCCGTAGATTTTCCCGACGACCACTGGCGCACATTTACTTACTCGGTTTCTGAGGCAAACGGCGTCGTCAGGGGTGATCTCGTATGGGTGCCGTTCGGACCACGAACACTTCAAGGCGTCGTGTTCGGTCTGACCGATAACGCTCCAATCAATCTCGACAATATCCGTCCGATAACCGCCCGAACCCTCGATGGCCCGTTTATTCCTGAACACCTACTTCAAACTGCACGATGGGTTGCCGGGCGCTACCGAACCACGCTGTTCACAGCGTGCTCACTGCTGCTGCCTCCCGGGGCTTCTTCGAGATTGCGAACATGGTTGTCGGAAGGAGACCCGAAACCTGATGCGTCGCGCAGGGAACTTCAGGCGATCAACTATGTTCGAGAGCGAGGCAGGGCACCAAAGTCGAGAGTTGCACGGCGGCTAGGCCTTGGTGGGTCATCAATAGTCGAACGACTGATACGTCAACGGGTACTGCACGCCGAGTCCCAGTGGGAGAAACCTCGGGTGACTGAGGTCTACTCGAACCGTATCGAACTGGCTGCATCGGAAGTAGATGTAGGGAAGGCAATCCGACAGCATAATCAGGGAAAATCCAAACGCCGTGCGGAGTTGCTCGGATGGTTTCAATCGGGAAAGATCGCCCGAACGAAAACAGCGTTGAATGGGCAGTTCGGTGCTGCCGCGGTCAAATGGGCATTCGGTGAAAACTACCTCAAAATTCGGAAGATCCGGCGAGATCGTGATCCACTGGCCCATTACTTCTTCCAGCAAGAGTTTGCTCACACACCGACCGCTCCGCAGCGCACAGCTATTGAGGAGATAGTCACCCAGATTCTCGCGGCGAAACCTTCAGCGAATCCCGGCGATCGACAGTTCCTACTTCATGGAGTCACTGGCTCCGGCAAAACCGAGGTCTATCTTCAAGCTATAGAAGCTTGTCTGGCCGCCGGTAAAAAAGCCATATTCCTCGTGCCAGAAATAGCCTTGACACCGCAGATTCTCAGGCGCATCGCAGCCCGCTTCTCCGGCAAAGTCGCCGTACTTCACTCCGGTCTGACAGCCGGACAGCGGTACGATCAGTGGTGGCGGGTAAAGAATGGCGATTTACCAATTGTTCTCGGATCACGTGGGGCAATCTTTGCGCCTGTAGAAAACCTTGGTCTCATCGTCATAGACGAAGAGCATGAATGGACCTACAAGCAGGGCGACCAGCCACCTCGATACCACGCCCGAACCGTCGCGGAGCATATATCTGAGATAACTGGAGCGACACTGGTGCTCGGCAGTGCCACCCCGGATATTTCCAGCTACCGGTATTCCCAGACCGGCCACTACAAGCTGCTCGAACTGCCCAACCGAGTTGGATCCGGTAGTGCGAAGCAACTGATTTCTTCAACTCATCCGATGGCCAAAGTCGAGGTCGTGGACATGCGCGACGAACGCGAGGATGGTCACTTCGAAATGCTCAGTCGCCGCCTGATCGACTCGATGCGGGATGCACTTATCGTCGGCGAAAAGGTGATTCTTTTCCTTAACCGACGCGGCTCTGCCTCGTTCATTCAATGCACAGAATGCGGCAAAGTACGGCAGTGTCGACGTTGCTACACAGCACTCACGTTTCATCGTGACAGCAACGACCCACGCGCCCAAAAAGGCAAACTTGTCTGCCACTACTGTAACTACACAGTTGGAGCGGGTACCAGATGCCCGACTTGTGGTGGAAAACAGATGCGTAGATCATTGCCCGGCACCCAAACGGCAGTTGAAACCGTTCAGAAGTATTTCGCCGGAGTGGAGGTCGTCCGATGGGATTCCGACAGTGCCCGAACGGCGACCGATCACCAGAAGATCATGGACGAGTTCGTGAACAGTGAAGCCAGTGTGCTGGTCGGTACCCAAATGGTCGCCAAGGGGCTCGATATTCCGAGCGTGACGCTGGTTGGTGTAATTTCAGCCGACACCGGACTGGCAGTTCCCGACTTCCGAGCCGGTGAGCGGGCGTTCCAGCTGCTTGCACAAGTAGTTGGGCGAAGCGGCAGAGGAGCGTGGGACGGTCGTGCGATCATCCAGACGTTTAACCCGGATCACTATGCCATCCAGGCCGCAGCCGATCAGGACTACAAATTGTTCTACGACACTGAAATTGACTTGCGATCGGCACAGGCCAACCCGCCGTTCACCAGCATGATCAAGCTGATGCACTCGGCCGCCAACCCTGAGATAGCAAAAACGGAAGCAGAGAGATTCGCAAACGAGCTTTCCGATACCCGTGAATCACACGGTGAAACGGACACAGAAGTCATCGGCCCCACTCCCGCATACCCACAAAAATTACGAGATATGTACAGGTGGCAAATATTGCTCAAGGGCTCCCATCCTGAGAGAATTCTTGAGTTGTTGCCAGTCAACAGGCTCTGGACCGTCGACGTCGATCCTGCATCGTTGGGGTAGTCGCTGGCTCAGGAGTAACCGGGCACTACATCACAATTAAACTTATTCAGCCAGCGCCAGATTAGAAAGAAAATTCCGTGTCAATAAGGCGAATCAGGGTGTTTCCAGACCCGATACTTCGCAAGAAGTGCAGAGTAGTTCGTCGCGTCGATGATAAAGTCCGCGAGCTGGCAGCCGATATGATCGAAACGATGGACGCCATGGGGGGAGTCGGGCTTGCCGCGAATCAAGTCGGCAGACTCCAGCGGGTTGTAACCATTCATCTACCCGGTGATGAATCTGCCGTCATTCTCGTCAATCCTGAAGTAAGAGAGACCGAGGGCGAACGGGAAATTATCGAGGGCTGCCTCTCGTTACCCGGCTACGAAGGAATGGTGAAGCGTTCGGTGACCGTAAAGGCCAAGTGGCTCGACGAAAATGGCTCAAAAATCAAAGTCACTGCAGAAGAGCTTCTTGCACAGGTGATTGAGCACGAAGTCGATCACTTGAACGGGATTTTGTATATCGACCACCTATTAGCTCACGAAAAACTTGCCGTAGCCGGTTCACACATCAAAGAAGACGAACCTCACATTCACGATGTAGAACTCGAGGTTCACGTAGATCATAGTGACGAGTCGGTAGAGCAAGCAGCGCCGGAAGAGCCAGAAGAATCAGATATCGAAGTCGTTCACTCGACCATCAAGTTCAGCGACCTCTACTCAGACTCGTCTGTTGATCAGATGCAGTATGAACTTCGTAACTCGGGCTTCGTTATCGATTCACCCGACTCAGAATCATCTCTGGCACATCATGACCACGACCACGGGCATGACCACGTCGAGTCTGACGATCCTCATTTGGACGGTGGAGTGCTTCTCGATCCCAAACACAAACATTAATAACCGTAACTGCTCGCGATGAATCGGCTCCGAAGTAACAAATATGCACAAACGTGCGACTAAGCACGCTGCGAATTCACGTTGCCCCGGTGCTATACTTTTTGCTTGTTTGAATTGTCCTGGTGAGTTCCCATCAATTTCACGTTTGATTCGGTGACGCTACTCTGATCATTTCAGGGTGTTATCGCGAGTTTGTTCTTATAACGTCCTGACGTCACCAGATGGGTGAATGAACGTCAGAATAAATCACATAGACACGCCGCCTTTGCGGCGCGTTTCGCGTAAGAGTCTGAGTTATTGAGTAGATTCAAAGGCCTAGTCCTCGTTGCAATATTGGTTGTCATTTCGGTTGTTGTATTGGCAATCTCCGAAGTTAGTGTCCTCGGGTTCACCCGCGGAGGCGATAGCCCTCTTGGTTTGAGCTTTGGACTGGACCTCGAAGGTGGCACTCATCTTGTCTACAAGGTTGTGTCTGAAGATGGGCAGGGCGAACCTACGAAAGACGACATGGAAGGCCTTCGCAACATCATCGACCGACGTGTCAACGAATTCGGTGTCAGCGAAGCGAGCGTCCAGCTACTTGGGGGCGGAATCGATTCCGTCGCAGACCGTGTACTTGTCCAGATCCCCGGTCAGACCGGAGCAGCAATCACATTGAACTTTACTGCTAATACCGTAGCGCCTGATGAGCTCGAGCGATTCTTCCGCGAGAATCTTGGTCGGTCAAACGCATCTGTAAAGCAAAACGATAATGGTTCACTCACAGTACAGCTCGATGAAATCCAGGGTGAAATACGTGATGTTGACGGCAACGTTGTTACAGAGTCTGAAGCAGATGTATGGCGAGAAGCAGTCATCGCCGAGTACCCGGTAGCGCTGCAATTAGGCTACGGAGTTGTCGAACTCGATACCCCGGCCGAGGGTGACGATACATCTGCTGATGCCGAACTGGCCGGAATCGAAACACTGCCGACCCTTGCCGAAGTTGAAGCCGCATTTGCTTCAGTAGGTCGTGACGATGCATCGATCGAAGCGGTCTCTGGTGCAGACGGTCTCTTCTCCATCACGTTATACGGACTCGACACGACGTCAACCGATAGTGAAGGCAATCCGATATTCGGTGAAGACCAACGGCTGCTGGCGGCACTTCGCGATATTGGGAATCTAGAGTTCAACGCCATGCAAGGCTCACTCACCCTGTGGGCTGTTGGTGGTGGTGTTCAGGAAGCAAAAAACCTGATTGGTAAAACAGCCAAGCTTGAATTCAGGTACCGCGAATGTGGTGATGTAGACGCATCATCTCCGGATGTTCCATGGCCACCCAATGGGCTGACGCTGGATCAATGGTCGCTTGAGCGATGCGACAACCCTGCGTACTTCCAAGAGCGACCTACCACGATCGACCCCGCCGATCTAGATGACGCATTCCCTGATATCTCAGGCGGTGCGATCCCAAGGCCGATCGTCACACTGATTTTCAACGATGATGGTGGCGACGCCTTCTTCAAAGAGACAGACGACGTATCAAGGCATAACGACCGACTTGCGATTTATCTGGATGGTGAAGAACTTGTCGCACCGGGTGTGAGTCAGGGCGGTATCGCCGGTGGACGGGCCATTATCGAAGGCGGCGATTTCACCACAGAGAGTGTGCGTACTATCGCCATCCAACTCCGCTCTGGTGCACTTCCCCGTGGTCTTGAACTGATTCAGGAGCGCAATGTCGATGCCGTCCTCGGTAAAGACTCTCTACAAAGAAGCCTCATGGCCGGCGGAGTCGGCCTGATACTTCTTCTCGTGTTCATGATCAGCTATTACAAGATCCCTGGCCTGGTGGCATCGATCGCACTGATCGCCTACTGCATCATACTGCTGGGTATCTTCAAGATGATTCCGGTTACGCTCACTCTGTCTGGCGCGGCCGCAATCATTCTGTCTCTCGGTTTCGCTGTTGACGCCAACGTGCTCATAGCGGAACGGACTAAGGAAGAGCTGCGGTCAGGTCGAACCCTGTTAGCAGCGATTACCGCAGGATTCGATCGAGCCTGGCCATCGATTCGAGATGGAAACATGTCAACGATTATCGTTGCCGTCGTCCTCTTCTGGTTTGGTGATCGGTTCAGTACTAGCATTATGCAGGGATTTGCCCTGACTCTCGCAATTGGTGTTCTGTTGAGCATGTTCACGGCATTCTTTGCCAGTCGGCTGTTGCTACGTCTGGTTGCAATATCGAAGATTGGAAACAACACCAATCTCTTCATACCAGTACGTGATCAGAAAGAACAGAGCGGATCAGCTTCTGGAGGTAACTCCTAATGGATATCGTTGGAAAGCGTCGGTTTTTCCTGAGCGTCTCGATCGTACTTGTCGCTCTTTCAGCGGTAATTCTGGGTATGAACGGATTGAATCTGGGAATCGACTTCACTTCGGGAACAACAGTTACGTTCCAGTTCCAGGATGGTGACCCTGGTTCTGCGGGTGTTACAGAAGCTCTTACTCGGTCGGGTCATCCTGAAGCCATCATTCAAGCCCTCGGAGAGGATCAGTACTTCATACGTACTGACGATCTCGGTAATGATGGGCTGATAGGGGTCAGGGAAGAGATAGAAAAGCTCCAACAAAAAGCTGTAATAGTGTTGGACACAACAACAGTTGGATCATCTGTTGCTGAAGATACAGTGCAAAACGCCATCACCGCGGTTATTATCGCTGCCGGGTTTGTGATGCTGTACATCATGTACGCCTTCCGAGCTGTGCCAAATTCTTACAAGTATGCCTTTGCGGCGATCGTGGCACTAGGGCATGATGTCGTAATAGTTCTCGGTGTATTCGCTGTACTTGGAATTGCCATCAATGCTCAAGTCAATGCGATCTTCATCGTCGGTATTCTCACCGTGATCGGTTACTCGGTGAACGACACAATTGTCATCTTCGATCGAATCCGTGAAAACGTAACCCTTGCACCAGGTCGTGACTTCCGAAGCACAGTGGACCTGGCGATCAACGAGTCGATAACCCGGTCACTCGGAACCAGCATTACTACGATTACCGTGATCCTCGCGATGCTGTTATTTGGAGGAGCCTCGCTTCGTGACTTCCTGATCGTGTTGCTCGCCGGTGTTCTCGTCGGAACCTACAGCTCGATATGCGTTGCTGCCCAGATTCTCGTTCTGTGGGAAAAGCGCTCGTTCCTGCCATGGCGGCGGGTCGTTACTTCCAACACCTAACCTTTAACAAAAGATTTAAGGAACTTAACGAATGCTGATTGGTGCGCATGTATCTGCGGCCGGCGGTTCGAACAAAGCGATAGCTCGGGCTGAAGAAATTGGAGCCGAATGCTTCCAGATATTTGCATCGTCTCCACGGATGTGGGGGGCGAAGCCGATTGCTGATGAAGTCGCGCAGAAATACACAGAAGAAATAAATCGAGCCGGCATGGGGCCGACGGTTCTGCATGGCAAATACCTCGTTGCACTGGGAGCGGAAGACCCGGAGCTTCTCGCTAAGTCGGAAAAAGCGCTGCAGGCCGATGTAGCTGCTGCTAACAAACTCGATGCACTCGGCGTGATATTCCACCCGGCCAGCCACCGCGGCAGAGGCTTCGAGACGATTGTCGATCAGTTTGCCAATTCGGTCCGCACCATTCTCGACAACGAACCGGGTGATTCACTGTTGATGCTCGAAACCAGCGCCGGGGCAGGTGATCACATCGGATCATCGTTTGCCGAGTTGGGCACACTGATCAAAGCGATTGGAAACGACCGCGTGGCCGTGTGTCTCGACACTCAACACGTGTGGGCAGCCGGATACAACATCGCAGAGCCCGATTCACTTAGTGTCGCGTTGGACGAGTTCGATAAAGAGATTGGGCTCGATCTTCTTCGTTCAGTCCACGCAAACGATTCAATGCGAGAGCTCGGATCTTCGGTCGACCGTCACGAGAACATTGGAGATGGCCTGATCGGTACTGCCGGATTCAAAACCCTTATGTTGAACGATGCTTTCAAACACGTACCGTTTTATTTGGAAGTTCCGGGTACTGGTAAAAGCGGACCCGACAAGCCGAACATCGACCGGCTGAAAGCTATCCGCTCACAGGTGGGTGCCGGGTAACAATCAGTGCCAATGCACGTCAGCAGGGATAGTTTTGAAGATCTGGTTCGAGATGCTATCTCGTCCCTACCGGCTGAGTTCATCACGAAGATGGGTAACGTCAGCATAATCGTCGCAGAAAAACCCACCCCCGACCAGCTGATGGAAAACAATCTGGGACCCGACGAAACTCTCTATGGACTATACCATGGCGTGCCGCTGACTGAACGCGGTAGCTACGTGCCGCCGTTGCCCGACGTAATTACCATATTCCAGCAACCGATAGAGCACGTAAGCGACTCAGTTGATGAGCTAGAACAACAGGTGCGCTTGACCGTTGTGCATGAGATTGCCCATTACTTCGGAATTTCAGATCAAGAACTTGAAAAATGGGGACTGGGATAATGCCACGAATCGTTATCGTCGCGTTCGATGGACTGCAGCCATCACAGGTGACTCCTGAATATATGCCGGTCGTCAGCGCGCTGGCTGATAACGGAGTTCGATTTTTGCACAATCACGCCTCGTTTCCTACCGTGACCAGAGGCAATTCAACAAGCCTCGTGACTGGCGTTGCACCCGGTAAGCATGGATTAACTGCCAACAAATCGATATTCCCAGAGTTTTCTAAAACAGAGATAGTAGACGCACTCGTTCCCCAGTTGCCTGAAATCAACCGACTCACCGAGGGTAAACTACTTTTGGTGCCTACTCTCGGCGAACTCATCAGTGCAGATGATCTGAAATGGGTTTCTGTGGTGGGCGGAACAAGCGGAAACGCATACGCCCACCACCCGAACGCCGGTAAATTCGGTGATGTGGTAATTCACCACGAATTCACGAATCCACCCGAACACCATGCGACGATCGTCGGCCGGTTCGGTGATTGGCCGCCCAAACAGGCACCAGCTGCCGAGCTTGTAGAGCGAACTGCAGATGTTGCGATTGAGTACGCGATGGGCGAATTAAATCCTGATGTACTGATGGTCTGGTTTCCCGAACCCGATACCTCCCAACACGCGTTCGGTATCGATAGTCTAAAAGCCCGGGCAATGTACACGCTCGCCGACTCGCAGTTGGGTCGAATCCTGGATGCAATTGCCAACGATTCTAAGGGAGATCAGCCGGATATTTTTGTTGTGTCGGATCACGGCTACTTAACGATTGATTCTGTGATCGATTTGCATACCGAGCTGTCGGAAGCAGGTTTCGGCCCAGACAGCGGTGACGATCATGTTGTAATCGCAGAAAACGGTGGTTCTGCGCTGTTGTATCTACCCGGCAACAGCACAGAACTGACTAACAGACTGTTGGACTGGCTCAACGCTCAAGAGTGGGTTGGAGCGATAGCGACAGACTTCCCGAACTCGGGCAACAATGATTACCCGACTATGCGAGAGATCGGACTCGAAGGTCCGCGCTCTCCAGACATCGCGATTGCAATGCGATCGAAGGTTACAGAACTTCCGGCACCGCTTGCCAGAACCGGAGCAACGACAGGAGGAAAAATCGGTGTGGGTTCACATGGTGGTGGCAGCCCGGCAGAACTCCACAACACTCTAATAGTAAGTGGCCCATCTTTCGTCTCTGGATTACGTTCCGAAATAGCGAGCGGTAATATCGATGTAGCACCCACGATACTCGAACTACTGGGATTGACCCAATTCGATCACTTTGATGGCCGAGTTCTGCACGAAGCACTGAAAATTCGTGCTAACGAGCCCCAAATCGAGGGAACTCCTTCCGTACGGCAGTCGGATTCCGTATTTATTCGGATGGAATGCCGCCAGCCAACACCGATTCAGTACCATGGCGAAAGCGTAAGAAGATCCAGGGCATCCGGTTCTGGGTTGGGGCTCTCGATTGCCCGAGTGTTTATCTAGGCACAGGTCGGCAAAATATGGGCGGTAAACACGTCAGGGGAGGGAAGTACGTTCATATTCACCCTACCGTTCGCGGCAAGCTCCCTGCTCAATTAGCGGAAGCTAGCGTACAAACCGAGTGTCGCCGATACGACGGGTTAACCCCTTCGCATCCATGTATTCGAGCACGGCGAGCGTGTACTTTCTGCTCGTTCCAAATATTTCACGAACGCTCGTAATCGTGATCTCCTGACCGCCCGCACCCGAGCCGAGAATTTTCGACTGCATTTCGTCGTACGCGTCAGTTGGATAAACGATGTCGCCGTTGATTCGAATCACATCGCCACGCTCGGTCAAAAACTGGAGAATCTCGATATCGAGAGGATGCTCGGTCGACGGGCTAAACCGATCAGCTGATATCACTGTTAGATATTTTCCAGCCTGCGCATCTTGATCAGCCGACAACGATGGAGCGTGCGAAGGTAGCCGGACTATCGCATCGTCGATTGAGATGGCCTCAATAGCGATTAGCGATGCCGAAATCGCTGCAAACGCCGCTGTCTTAAGCTTCAATTGGCCACGGAAATCCTGCAACGGCATACCCTGCCGCAACGGGTAGGTGCTGTGGAATCTCGAAAGTGTAGCATCGGACGTTTCGTTGAAACTCTCCCAACTACCGATCGAGATGAAGAAGTTCTCATCAGGTCCGAGCCTCTTGATACGCCCTTCCGATTCCAGAATCGTAACGGCATGATCTACTTCGGTTTCTGGAGAACCGGTAGTAGCGGAAAGTTGAGCGGTCGTGGCTGGCTCAATATCTTTCAGAGCGTTGAAAACCACGTCTTCGCTTGATCCGCTGGCAATCGTCTCTAATCGAGAAATCGTCTCAGGGTCGTTACGTTTACGACGCGGGGCGTTCGGTTCGAGAACGGTTCCACCTCCGAGAGTGTTTTCTGTGTCGCGTACCACAAATGAATCACCTCGAACTATGGGAATTCTTTCCGTAGTCCGTAATTGAACCCAGCCCGACGAGCCCGGTGCTATTTGATCGTATTCAAGCACTCGAATAGTCGCCGGTACTTCTCGGGTCCCTGCGAACAGCGTCACCCTGTGGTTATGCCTGACAGGTCGTGGAGCGTCGGCAATCACTCTGAGCGTAGCATCAAATGCTGTCGAAGGCTCCAACCAGTCGACACTGGTCAACAAATCGCCTCGATTGATATCGGCATGATCGATTCCGCTGAGATTGACAGCGAGGCGCGTCCCGGACCCGACCTGGTCGTGTGAGGACTCATGCACTTGAAGGCTGCGAATTCTTCCCCGCAAACCTGATGGAAGAATTTCGACTTCCTGTCCGATTTTCAGCGAACCATCGGCAAGTGTGCCCGTAACAACTGCTCCGAACCCGGTAATCGTGAAAGATCGATCGACCGGGAGGCGGGGATTACCGATGCTCTGATGCGAAGGAAGTTCAGTTATCAATTTGTCGAGAGCCGCTTTGAGTTCATCCAGACCATCACCGGTCTGGGCTGACACCGCCACGACATCGGCATGTCCCAGAGTCGTGCCCTCTAGAGTCTCCTGCACGTCGAGCGTAACAAGGTCGAGCCAGTCTTGATCCACCAGGTCCTTCTTTGTCATCACGACCAGACCGGTATCAATCCCAAGAAGATCAATGATCGCCAGATGTTCTCTTGTTTGTGGCATCACGCCCTCGTCGGCAGCAACGATCAAGAGAGCCACATCAACGCCACCAGTACCCATGAGCATGTTCTTGACGAAGCGTTCGTGCCCGGGCACATCAACAATGCTGATTTCGGCACCAGACGGCAGGTCGAGCCAGGCAAAGCCCAACTCTATGGTCATGCCGCGGCTCTTTTCTTCGAGCAGGCGATCAGGATCCATCCCGGTCAACGCCTGGATCAACGTTGATTTACCGTGGTCTACGTGCCCAGCAGTGCCGACAACAAACAAGCTGTGATTACCTTTATTCGATAGGGGGATACGGGTGATAGAAAGTTAGATGCGTTCGAGGTTCATCCCGAAAAACAGGAACGGCGGAAATTCCTGATACGCGGTGCTCGTGAGCTTGTTGTTCGATCTCTCACCTTTGTATACCGGTTCCTCGAGACAGTCCAGTACAAAGCCGTGGTCTGTGAACAGATTGATCAGCGATGATGTGGATCCGTGGAAGTATTGGTGTGCTTCGGGCTGTCCAACAATCCCGATTCCTTCGCAGTGATGCAATTTGGTGTAATTGAAGACCTGTATTGACGTATTCCTGACTGCTTGGTTGGAGTGATCCTCTTCGTCAATCGCGATTCGCCTGCTCCCGGACTTGAATACGGGATGCGTTATTGAAAACACGAACTTGCCACCGGGTTTCAAAAGAATTGGAAGCGGTGCTGTGAGAAGGGTTACGACTGCCATGTCTATTATCGCCATGGTGGAGACGGCAGCATCGGAGCGGTTCTGGACGGGCGACGACAGGAATTCTGGGTCGTCTACCTTGCCCTGAAGAAACTAAATTCGATCTTCGTAGTCGACCGACCTCTCCGCGGCTCGCTTCAGGAAGTTGGCTGTGAGATCAAAAGCAACGACGCTGGCGCCGGAGTCGGCTATACGTCGCGCCATACGACCAGCACCGCACGCTATAGAATGGTTTGACCCGACTCTGGCTGCAGCAATCGTTGTGTTGTCGGGTCAATGAACTCCTTCTGGGCCTCGTTGCCATCACCAATTTTGTCATCCCACCACTCAGCTGGTCCGTCGCAGAGCTCAAATGCATCCTTATTGAATTCAGGAAAATCCAGATTATCTTGTGGCACCGTAACACCCCCGTTGATTGAACAGACCACCGATGATATCCGTATTTCTCAACCCTGAGACTTTTATCCAGCACGGATAAACTCGGCGAATACTTCGTTGCCAAGTAGGCGCCCATGTTCGCTAAGTAGCACGGCGTGATCGTTTACTTCGATCAGGCCGATCTTGAGTAGGCGTGCTAGCTCCTCGGGGAATACGGTTTCGAGCTTCATGCCGAAGCGCGCTTCGAACCGTTCGTGCGTAATGCCCTCGTTGAGCCTCATGCCCATCATCATCGTTTCGGCAATATCAATCGCGGGTGTCGTTACATCGACCTGTTCCACCGGACCAGCCGGTACGCGCATGCTGTCAACGGGATCTGAGCTAGCAATTTCATACTCATCGTCGACTATCTCGACGTATCGTCGTGGTGACTTTAAATTCGCGAACCGTCGACCCGCCAGCCACGAGTGAGCACCCGGTCCAACCCCGAGATACGGCTCATTGAGCCAGTAGATGATGTTGTGGAGTGACTCCTGCCCTAGCTTCGCCCAGTTTGAAATCTCGTATTGGACGAACCCGTTCGCCGTTAACCTGCGCTGAGCTTCCTCATACATATCGGCAGCAAGATCGTCGTCTGGGATCGGATATATTCCAGCTGCAACGTCCACCGCAAGCGGAGTTCCATACTCAATCTGAAGTCCGTACAGCGAGACGTGGTCAGGTTCCAGTGAAATTGTTTCATCGAGGGTTTTCGACCACTGTTCAAGCGACTGGTAAGGCAGGCCGTATATGAGATCGATCGACTGGTTCTCGAATCCTGCGCTCCGAAGTACGTTGAACGCCTGCTTTGCTCCGTCTGCCGAATGCCGTCGGCCAAGTAGCTTGAGAAGTCCGTCATCGAAGCTCTGGACACCCATCGAGATTCGATTTATGCCGGAACCGAGCCACACTGCTGCATTTTCAGGCGTCACGTCACCGGGATTGCATTCCATCGTGATTTCCGCAACGTCTTCAGCCTCAAAACAAGCTCGAATCGTACTTTGAATATCGTTAATATCGCTAGAAGGTAGATACGATGGCGTTCCTCCACCGAAGAAAATCGTACGGACAGGAGGATTCGACAACACGTTCCCCCAGCCCCGCAACTCGTCTTACAGCGCCTGAATGTAGTTAGGAATTTGATCTTCGATCCCAGCGTAAGTATTGAAGTCACAGTACGGACATTTCGTCTGGCAAAACGGTACGTGGAGATACAACCCGATGCCGCGGTCATACGTCGGCGGGTTGTGTTCGATCTGTGCCAGATTAGGCATGCAAGCTCCGTGAATTACCGGCGACTTGTTGAAGAACTACGAACCGGGCGTCCAGAGTCCCGACCCACTGGATTCCGAGCCAGAATCGTCAGAATTGATAGGACCGTGGTTGTGTCCCTCATGTCCGGGAGCATCACCGCCACCCGCCTGTGCTCGTGCTTGCTCCTCTGCCATCTGCTGTCGAATTGCTTCGTTGGCCTGCTTCACCCATCGCTCCAGAGCATCTAGCTCTGGCGGGGATATCACGAACTTCTCAACACCTTCAGGGAGAGCGATGTTGGGGTCACCGCTCAACAGAACTGCTGCTTCCGATTCGAGAATCCCATCTTCCAAACGTTTCTGCAAATGAGCAATCCGTTTTTCTGATGCCTGGGTAAACTTCTCTTGAACCGTGTCTGCGACCTTCCGGTTGATTAGACCGCTCTGCAGACAACGACCCCAGTCAATCACCTGCCCAAACAAATCGGTATCTTCGAATTCCTCGAACACAGCACCGGCTGAAACCCGCTGACGGACCAATTTATGAGCCCCGGGATTTGACTGCTGGACCATCAGCATCGCATCGTCGCCCCTGCCAATCACACCTTCAGCGAAGATGCGCATCACGACTCCAGCTTTGGCTTCGAGTTGTGAAAGGTGTGTTTCGACCGCGTTCCAGTAATTGTCGTACTTCTCTTCAAATCCGCTCGGTGCGCTAGGTGACGGTTGAACCAACGTTACGAGATACACCTTGCGGCTTGTCAAAATATCACCGGCTTCTGCTTTGCCAACAGAGCCCAAGTCTTCAGCAGTCATGGAGTTCCTTTAGTTTGTAATTTGTTGATTCGAATGAAATGAATTTACACCGAGAACAAGAAATTAATGATATCGCCATCTTGCACCACGTACTCGCGGCCTTCCTGACGGAATAGACCCCTGTTTCGAGCTTCAGCCATTGTTCCACAGTCAATGAAATCACCATACGCCACGGTTTCGGCTCGAATGAACCCTCGCTCGATATCTGAGTGGATAACACCTGCCGCCTTCGGAGCAAATGTGCCGATATTTACCGTCCACGCCTTCGTTTCGTCCTCACCAACGGTCAGGAACGAGTTGAGGCCCAGCACTTTGTATGAGAGCTTTATCATTCTCGATAGGCCCGGCTCGCCAGCATCGAGCCCCGCTCGCATCTCAGCCTCTTCAGCCTCGTCCATGCCAACCAACTCGGCTTCTAGGCTTCCGCATATAGCGGCGGCACCAGTTGATTTGCCATCGAGCAGCCCGGCCATCTGCTGCTCCAGCTCGGAGGTATTGGCGATATCGCCTTCACCAATGTTTAGCGCTACTAACAATGGGAGGCTGCTCAGAGTGAACGTATCGGAAACCGCCTTGGTTTCGGATGGATCAAACTCTCGGTCTCTGAAAGCTATGCCATTTTCCAGGTCACCCTGTAGGCGCTTAAGGGTTTCGATGTCTCTCTCTGCCTCATCACGGTCAGCGGATTTCAAGCCCTTGAGACTACCACTGAGCCGCTCAATTCTGCGCTCAAGAAGCGCAATATCAGTGAAGAGAATGTCAAACGAAACCTTTTCAATATCTCGTTTGTAGTCGACCGTACCTTCCAGATGTGGAACCGACTCATCGTCGAACGATCGAGCAACATGAAGGATTGCATCGACCTGCTGGAGATGCGCCATAGCTTCACCCTCAAACAGATCACCAGACGTGCTACCCGGGAGGTCGACATAGGTCACCTCGGCGTACACAGTCTTCTTCGACTTGAACATATCGGTGAGGATATCGACACGTTCGTCGGGGACGTGCGCCACGCCGACGTTTGCTGAGCGAGCCGCTCCGAATCCACCAACGTCGGCTTTTCCGCGCGTCAGGGAGTTAAATATCGTGGTCTTACCACTTGCGGGCAGACCGATAATGCCGATTTTCATAGGTGGGTGAAACGATTCCGTTTTCTGATTAAGGGCGGATTAAGAGCGATCGTGGCCTATATTGCGAATACATCGACTTTTAATCGTACCGCTCGATATCGGAAATTACCCAACTATTTTTTCTGCTTGTCGGTTTCACCCGTATCCTGAGCGGATGGTTCATCGTCAGGGTCGTCAGAAACGAACCTAATCTCGGCATCGACGATCTTGCCATTCGTCCGTTCTAGATCGGGATCGTGTCCCTGTTTTTTCTGCCAATCGCGCAACTTTCGCCCGATCGTCTGGTCTGCGACAACGTGGTTGGGCGATGCCGCAATGAAAAGCAGAAACAGGATCCCGACAACGATCACGTCATCAAGTTGACCGAGCAGCGGAATACGATCCCCAACGATGTCGTATGGCGACACCACATAGGCGAGGGCCAGAAGAGGGATAATTTTTGTGAACGTTGGAACGCGCTTATCAATAAACAATCGCCACACCAATTTCAGGAACGGAATGACAAGTGAGCGTATCGGCAAGAGTCTGAACATGGTAGAAAGTGTATCCATATATCAGTCCAACCATTAACGTTCTAGATACGAAGATTGCTGATGATCAGAGTTCTGCATGGCGAAGACGAATATTCATCTTCGGAAGAACTGGCTAGAATCCGGGCCTCGGCAGGACCCGAAGAGGTTCGCGACCCGAATACCACGGTGTTCGAAGGTCGCTCATACAACTTGGTCGATGTGATTGGTGCCGCGCAGGTTGTGCCGTTCATGGCAGATCGACGGGTTGTGATCGTTTACGGTGCATTGGAGCGCATGCAGAAACGCGACAAATCACTCGGTGACGAGTGGCGCGACCTCGAGAAGTCACTGAGTGGCGTGCCTGCTACAACCGAACTTGTCTTTATCGAAACCATAAGTCTGCGTGATAACGGTCTTGCCCTTAAATCTGTCGGACCGAGCGCTCGTGTACAGGAGTTTCGTAAAAAGCGGCGCGGTGAGTTGGAAATATGGATTCGAGACAGATTTGTTCATCATGGTGCCGCATCGACAAGAGACGCTGTAGCCCGCATAGTCTGGTTGGCAGGATCGGATATTCGATTGCTCGATCAAGAAATCAAGAAGCTCGCGCTGTACGCTGGCGACAGGGAAGTCACCCATGAAGACGTCGATCTCATGGTCCCTGATGCGCGAGAAGCCAATATATTTGCTGCAGTCGATGCCGTGCTTGAGCGACGACCGGCAGTCGCAATGAAGCTGCTTTATTCGCTTCTCTCGGGCGGTTCGAGCGTGCAGAACATTCTCTCTATGTTGGCTCGACAGGTGCGCCTGTTAATCCTCACGATCGAACTGCGACAGCAAGGGGTTCATCAAGACGAGTTAGGTAAAAGAATCGGCCTGACGAACCAGTACGCCCTCGATAAAACTGTGCGACAGTCGGCGAACTTTGGCACCGATCATCTCGCCAAGATACTTCGTCGTTTGCTGGCGGCCGATCTTGCGATCAAAAAGGGTCAAATGGATGAGCGACTGGCGGTCGAAATCCTCGTTGGCGAGCTTTCTGCAATTTGAACTCGAATCCTGAAACAGCGGTTTCGTCGTAACTGACCCATAGCTGCTTAAGCATCATGGGCAAAAACCACGGATAATTACCTTAATGTCGATACGGCACAGCAATTATTTAACTCTTCTGGCGATGATCAGTCTGGTCGGACTGATTGCAGTGGCGTGCACTGACGTAGAACCAGACTCTGGCATGGAGATCGAAGAACCCAATGTAGTAGTTACCCCCGATGGACCAGTCGTAGATGACTCTCCAGATTCGACCACCGAGCCAGAAATACCCATCGATCCGACGGCAACCAACGGTCCGTCGTCGACCTCCACTCCCACATCCGATCCTGAAGAAACCCCTGAATCAGATACCGAAAGCGTCTATTTTTACCTCAATGGGTTTAATTCCATAAATCGTGGCGAGTACATCGATGCGGAGCGCACATTCACCACTGTGATAGAGATCGAACCGGGTTTCGCCCGCGGCTGGGATGGTCGTGGTCAAGCATTGTTGTACCAGGGCAAATATGAAGAAGCGATGTTCGATTTCGATCGGGCAATCGAGCTAAAACCAAACCTTGAAGTCGCTTACTCTAATCGAGCTCTTACCCGCGTCGCGCTCAATGACATGGAGGGTGCGGCCAGAGATGCCAGGCGTGCCTTCGAACTTGACGAGGAGTCGATCGCTGCTCATCTCGTACTTGGACGTGTGCACGCCACATATGGCGACTCGGTCAAGGCTCTTGAGTGGTTTGACCTTGCTGTAATCACCGACCCGGAAGACGCCTCAACATGGTGGTGGCGTGGGCGGTTCTACCGCGACGTCTTGGGAGCCGGAAACGCAGCTCTCAACGATTTCAACACGGCTATCGAAATATCACCCGCGCAGGCTGCACTCTACTTGGATCGGGCACAACTTTACATCCAGGCCAACGTCGAAGAAGAGCTGGCGAGAGCGGATCTCGATGAAGCAATCTCGCTTTCTCAAGATCCGAAGCTTCCGACGATCATTGAGCGTGCCCGGGAACTGATTAAGTCCCTCGACGAGCGCCCTAAACCGGCTGAGTAGCCAGAACGGTAACGTCAGCGAGTAAGGTCGTCCAACGAGTCCCGTATCTGTGTTTCAGGCTTGAACACCGCCCATGAAAACCAGAAATGGTTCGCATGGACCATGGGCTCCAGTTGGGTCCCTTCCAGTTCGCCATCGATGGCAAGTCCTAAAAGATTCGACACTGGGCCACTCTTGGTCGACTAATCGAAAGTGAGCATGCGGGTTGGGTTATCGACAAGGATCAATCGAACAACCTCTTCGCTCATTCCGCGAATTTTTAGCCTGGGAACTATTCGAGTGAGAATGTGGTCAAAACCGTGTCCGCCGTAGGTTTTCAGGCGATGCTTCGAGCAGATATCGTGCGCCAGAAGAATGTTACCCTGTTTTCCCTCGGACACCATGTGCTCAACCAACTCGATCCGCTCGTGATCTGCAGGCATGTTCGATTCTGGTGCCAGCGGATAGAACGATGATTCGTGGCCGAACAGGTCGAAGTTAAGATATGAACCCAGTCCGATTAGCTCGTTCAATATTCCACGGTCGTAAACCGTACGCTCAACGTGTCACATCACGGTGCGATTGAGATCGCCGCCCCATTTGTCGACAGCCTCAAGCAGCTCGATTGGTGCACGTTCGTTTCGACCGGGGTGAATCAGCAGGGGAGCGCCGGTTTCGCGTTGTGCGATCACAGCGGCTTCCAGAGTCTTCTTCTCGCGATTGTGCCATGGCCAGGAGCAGCCAATTTCACCGATAATCCCGGAACGGACTCCGGTGCCGCCGACACCCAAGTCTACATCGTGAATGATTTGACCGGCAATCTGCTCAACGGTCAGATCGTCCAGCTCCGGGGCGTGGGTCATGTGAACGTAGTTGCCTGCACCCATCACCACGTTCAGACCGGTCGCTCGGGAGATTCGAACCAGTGCCTCAGGGTCCCGAGACAGCCCAACAGAAGTGACATCGACAATCGTGCCACCGCCAGCGTTGTAGTACTGCTGCGCCTCCCGTGTCGAAATATCCTCATCGAGGATTCGCAGATTGTCTCGATTGCTGGTCCAGTTGTACCGAACCCAGCCAAGGTTATCGAGCGAAACATTCTCGTCCATCAACCTGCGCTGCGAGGCTTCTTTTGGCTCTGTAAACACCACGCTGAAATCGATCAGCAAGTGCTCGTGAGTAGTTGTTATTCCTACTCGCGCAGGCTCGATCGGACCCAGAACAGTTAGAACTTTACGAGCCGCTCGATGCTTTGGGACGGGATGAGATGGAGACGTCAACTAAATAAATCCTGTGGTAGACCCTGTTATTGGTTGGATAGGAAAGAAATGGAATCTCGTTAACAGCGGACCGGCGAAAAGTCTAACCCAACCAGAAACTCAGTGAACTCGGTTAAGCATCACGCCACGTCGCTTTTGGTTCCCAACCTAGCAGTCTCTTCGCCTTCTCAATTGATATGGCGGTAGCGTTACCCGGCATCGGTGTTCGAATCTCTGCGTCCGGATAAACACTTTTGACTAACGATTCGGTTGGCTCATCCGTCGAAGTATCTTTACCGTTTATGAAAAATGCCTCGTGACCCCCAAAGTCAACCTCGAGAGCCAGTACACATGCTCGTGCCGCCTCTTCAATATCGGTCCATCCCCAGAAATGCTTGGCATTGATTTCGGTACCACCGCGCGGCTTCGGCTCAGCATTAAGAGCTGCCTGCCTTTCACGTTCCATCAGGCCATGAAAACGCATAGAGGCTATCTGAACATTTCCTGATCGGCGCCGCACGAACGCGTCAGCCATTTCTTCACCCAACCACTTGCTGAGCGAATATGAATCCTCAGAGAACGTCGGGTGATCTTCGTCCACCGGGAAGTACGGTCGCGGAGTAATTTCTTTCGAGAAAACAGCTCCGACTGCGTTGACTGAAGACGCCATGACGATTTTTCCGATGCCCAGAATTTCAGCCGCTTCGAGCACGTTCCAGTTCGCCATCATGTTGACCCTGAACACCTCGTGCTCCGGTCCGACTCTCGGGTTAGGGATGGCCGCCATGTGAATCACGGCGTCACAGCCCTTCATGGCCGATACTACCTGACCAAAGTCAGTCACATCGGCAATCTTGAATGTGCATCCCTTCGAACGTCTTGCACCTACACCATCGGGGTCGATGCGGTCGACCCCGACCACGTCGTAACCGTTATCGAGCAGATCTTTGACAATATACCTCCCGGCTTTGCCGGTCGATCCAGTTACAAAAACAGTTGTCATATGGGGATAGAGCTTTCTCTGTTGTATACGGAAAACATGATCCGCAAATGGGGCACCGCACAGGGTTGGCACCCGAAGGTCATAAATCGACTAGAACAGGATAGCCGTCGGAGAGATCAATTTGCTTCACGAATTGGGCCAACCAGTCGATGGAGCGCTGTGAAAACTCCTTGACTAGCTTTACTTAGGGCGAAGTTAGTGCGTGAGCCTGTTCTAGCTGAAGGGTCGGATCCGATCCCACGTATTTAACATGATCATCAGCCTAGGCTGGTTGCATTACGTGGTGGATATGGCTTGGGATTCCTCTTCCATGAGACCAAAGGCAGTTGAAAACCTGATTTGGTGACGTGAGTTCCTGAATGCAACTTGAAACTGACTGAAATAACGGACCGAGTTCGATTGGATCATCTGGCGTCAACTCGGTGACATGCAAAATATGCGGAGCGGGTTTGAGAAGCAACGTACTGACAGGAAAAAGTCCAACACAATCCTCAACAACCCAATAATTGGCGGTAAATATCCTCCCGCCCGCCAGGCTGGCTCTTCCTTGTGTCAGGTCAGACGCGATGCAACCCGGTTCCTCGACGACCTCTGATAATCCTTCCGCAGAACTTGAACTGTTAACGTTCGCAACCTCCGAGAACCTATTCCATCGAGTGCAGGATGGCGAATACTAGAAACTCGGCTCCATGCTGACATCTAGAAACCCGATCGGGCCGCGATCGTCTGCGTACCAGAGTCGGTTACCTCTGATAGTCATGCCATGGACCTGAATGGGATCAGTGACCCTGAACGCGTCGTAGCAACGGCCGTCTTCCAAACGGTGTCGGCTGATAACGCCAAACGCAGTGTCGGCTATCCAAACATGTCCCTCTTGCTCAGCCCATGCGAGGCCGTGAACTCGAAAGCCGGGGACCTTCATGCGGTGGATTTCCTGCCAGTTTGAAGTGTCGATAACGTGCACGTACTGTGAAGGCGGCGATGCGACGTACAGCTTGCCATCTTTCCATTCGAGACCGTGATCGCCGGTTGGTTTCGACTTGCGTCCGGCTGCTTCGTCGAGGTGCTCGCGTGTAGCGTTTATACCGGCACCGGCACCGGGGTAGACCTCAACTGTTTTGCCGGTGTCCATGTCGAGCTGGTAGATCTCGCAACTGTAGGTCGATGCTACCCATATGAAGCCTCCGCCAATGGTTATGCCGCTCGATTTCTCAGTGTCGGTCGGCAAGTCGATAACCACGTCACCCGAAGCCCAGTCGACTTTGTAGACGTGGTCATTGCCTTGATCGATTATCCACAGACCATCATCTGCGGCCTGCAGTCCATTGGGTTTTGGACCCGGAGCATTGAACTGGAAAATGGCATCCGCTGTTTTGTTTGGCATATATTTCTCGTTTTCTGGGGCCTAATACGGCGAACTGGTACTCACCCTTATTGAGCCGGGATGATTGATGAATCAGCTCGCCGCGGTAGTGTAGCGCGCGTTCAGACTGTTCGGGGCGATGTCAAAGCCTACTGAGGCTTATGAGCGTGAATCGAATGCATTAACGGCAGGTCGTTTTCATGTCCATCAGGCATTTTCCAGAACCCTTTTCCAGCTGGCTCGTGAATCGGGAGAATCTTATTCGGGGCAAGCTGTTGTTCGTGTACGAAGTCGATAGCTAGACCGGCTTGAATCAACAAATTGATCGTTTCACCCAGTCTATGGGGCGTGTTGTATTTTCTCGTGTGTTCGACCTTGCCAGTGCCAGCATATGAATGGGCTTCGTCATAGCTCTGGGGTCCAGTCAATTCGAAATAAGTCCAGTCCAGTCTGAGCTGTAAATACGCGTCCACACGATCTCTTGGTACTCGGGATTTCGTAGTGTTTCGATTCTGGTGATAACTGGCGTACTTGCCATTTTGTTCCTAGTGATATTTGAGGCGAAAAATTTGCTTCGTGCAGGAGCTATTATTTCGATGGTCCGATGACCGGATAAGACTAATAAGCGAGATAGTGGTTGTGGGTTTACCTAGCATGAGATTTTCGGGAAGTTCAAAATTCAAGAACATATGTCTTTCATCCAGGTAGTAGTCCTCGCGGTAGTGCAGGGTATAACCGAGTTTTTACCGATCAGCAGTAGCGGGCATCTGTTGCTGGGATCGTGTCTGTTCGACTGGCTCGACCAGGGAATCGTGTTTGATACTGCGCTTCACGTCGGGACACTGGCAGCCGTGCTCGTATACTTCAGGCACGAGTGGATTCAGTTGCTTACGGGTTTCGCTTCGAACCAAGTTGTGGAAATCGACGAGTCTGGCGGTGCGATCCGCGCTAGAAGATTAGCCTTGCTGATCGTGGTGGCCACGGTTCCGTTGGTGATTGGCGGCCTGCTGATGAAAGACAGTATCGAGGTAAATTTCCGTAGTCCTGAAGCCGTTGGCTGGCTCTTGATTGGAACAGCGGTAACCCTATTAATCGGAGAATATGCCGGATCGAGGGCACGGAATCTCCCGACTATCAAAACGGCTGATGCGATAATTATCGGTATTGTTCAAATACTTGCCGTGTTGCCGGGTATCTCTCGTTCAGGCATCACAATGGTTGCTGGGCTGGCCGTCGGGATGACCCGCGACGCTGCTGCCAGATTTTCGTTGTTGCTCGCTACTCCGGCGATTGCGGGCGCGGGATTGCTGCTTGCTCTCGATGCGATCAACGAAAACGATGGAGTCGACTGGGCCGACGCCGCGCTAGGCGCTGTAATCTCGGCGATCACCGCTTACTTCGTGATCGACGGATTGATGAAGCTATTGCGAAACGGGTCATTCCGACCGTTCATCGCTTACTGCGCCGTTGTCGGCATTGCCGTTGTTGCCGCTCGAGCTGCGGGGGCTTAGAGTCGGGATTTAGTCGTCTCTCTTTCAGCGCGTGGACGAACGATGTCGCAATATCGTCTTTGTGCGACGCCGCATGCGATCGTGGGTCTAGTGAGCATGGAAACATTTCGACCTAGAATGACGAGTGGTCGAGAGTGTTCAATGATTGCAATGTCGCCTTAGGTCAGGCTCCTCGCAATGACATGGCCTAGTCACTGGGCGTGCGTGCTTCCCACGTAACGCCGCAGTTCTCGCATTCTTCCTGCCACACGTGTACCGCAGGCGGCATCGCCACGGCAAATCGCAGACTCATTTCGTCACCTTCAGTGACGATGTGATGAACGGTCCCACGTGGAATCCAGACAATATCCCCTTTCTGAGCGTGAATGATTTTGCCGCCAGTCAACTCCCACTTGAGCTTACCGGCCATCACGAACCACCACTCATCAAACTGGGCGTGCCAGTGAGCGTGGTTACCCTGACCCGGCATCGCAGCGATTAGAGTGCCCCGGTTCCGTTCGTCCTCGATCAGCAGTTTCGACCAGGGTGCAGGGCCCATCTGGTCGACGATACTCTGGATCTCTATGTGCATCATTCCAGGTCCGAACGACGCGTCAATACGAGGGGGTATCGGACCCTCAACCACATCTTCGATAGCGGCAACTACACCTTCGTATTCCGTCCCCATATCTTCGCTCTCCTAGACCAGAACCCGCCAAACGCCTAGACCAGAACCCGCCAAACGACCTCTGCGCTTATTGCTGAATGTTTATGATGCGAATAACGTAACACGATCACGAAGTACGAACATCGTGCTAGGGTCAGAGGGGCAATGAAATGCCAAATATCACCGGCGAAATTCGCGACGCTGCGACAGGCGAGATAGTTCAAGCACGAGTGCAGGTACTCGACCCCACGGGCACAAACGTGGCTCCCGCCGATGCAATGTGGAAGGTC
>CAYTAO010000001.1:19063-19613 GCA_964435915.1 uncultured Dehalococcoidales bacterium | reverse complement strand
TCTCTCGAAACAACACGCGGCTATCATCGTGTACTTGTTGAGCGTGGAACAGAGTTCACCCCGTGGGTAGGAACCGTCGAGGTTGAAGGATCATCCGACACCTCGATCGACATACAGCTTGATCGCTGGGCCGATCTCCCCGATCGAGGCTGGCACCCCGGTAACACTCACATCCACTACGACGAGAAAGAGAAGAACCCCGATCGACGTCTTGCTTACGACTCTCGTGTCGAAGACCTGCGCATGACGGCCGTTTCAATCCTTAAGCGATGGGAACTCGAATACGCCACGAACAAGTACCCGCCCGGTGTGCTCAACGACTACACCGACACGCATCATCACGTTCAAAGCGGTGAAGAAACTCGTCACAATACAAGAAAAGACCCACACGATATCGGCTACGGTCACGTGATGCTGCTGAATATTCACAACCAGGTCGAACCGCTAAGTCGGGGCATGCTCGTCGATCAGTTTGAACCGGACTACCCACCCTTGAGCTACGCCTGTGACGATGCGATTACGCAGGGTGGCCTCGTCATCTGGTGTCACA
>CAYTAO010000001.1:0-19053 GCA_964435915.1 uncultured Dehalococcoidales bacterium | reverse complement strand
GGGCATGGAAGCTCCGGTCGCAGCGGCGCTCGGCAAGGTTCACGCCATGAACCTTTTCGATCCGTTCTGGAAAGATGTCGAGTACCTCTACTGGTACCACATGCTGAATACCGGAATAAAACTTCCGGTTTCTACAGGATCCGACTGGTTCGTGAGTTCCGCGAACAGGGTCTACTCGCAGACAGGCGGTGGTTTCGAATACGACTCTTGGCTCGAAGGGATACGCACCGGTAAAACGTTCATTACCAACGGTCCTGCGCTGTACATGAGTGTCGCGGGTCAAGAACCTGGCGCCACTCTGGAAGTCGAGAAAGGCATGCGAATCCCAGTCCACGCCAACTGGAGTTCCCACTACGCAGTCGAGCGCGTCGAGATCGTGTTGAACGGTAAGGTTGTTGCTCGACGAGACTTTCAAGAGGGCGTCAAAATTGGGCATCTCGAGACCGAAATTGTTGTGGATTCCGACGGCTGGATTGGCGTAAGGCTCGCATCTGGATCGCGTGATTCGTTCAATCAACCGATCTGGGCGCACACCAGCCCGGTCTATCTCACCGGAACCGGGCAGCAATCAGAAGCCAGTGTCGAATCAGCTACATATTTCACCGACCGAATTGGTGAAGGGATCAACTGGGTCAAGACCAAGGGTCGCTTCTATACAGACGCCCAGCGAAAAGAAGTAGTCGACCTGTTCAAGCAAGGACAGGACTGGTACCGCAATCTGACTTGAGATTCGCGAACGTACAACCAGTGGTACACCGGAACTAGTAAACTCGCTCAAGTTCGTTTTGTTCGCGCCTTATTCAGTCCCAAGTCTAGGCAAGATACATGTCTGTCGAATCCCTATTTGATCAATACTACGAGCGTGCCACGCTCCCTGTTCGCAATACTGAATTCGCGCGTACACACCGCGGCTCGTTGGATATCAGGCAAGTAATCGAAGACGATGAGTTTCGAAATCTCAACCATAAGATAGTTCTTAAAAACAGTGAAGCATTTTGCGTTTGGCGTGATCAGGATTGGGGTTTTGGCGAAAATTCGATAGACGTCACACACTTCAGCGATGGCATCGTTCAGTCTCTCAGTTTGCGCCATGCAGGTGATTCGGTAACCGGATTGAAACTGAGCCTGACCCGTGGCGACTGGCTGATATCAGATCCCGACTTTCGGCTACCTTATATTTTCGAGCGTTCCGATATGGAGACTTGGTACAGAGCCACTGACTCCCAAATGGGGCTGGCACGTTTGCGTCTGGCCTGGGACAAAGAAACCAAACACACGTTCACCGTCAAAGACAACGGTGTCGATAAAAGTAAAGCAGAGCATCTGTACAAGGATATCGAGTACCGTATCGAGATCGGCGATGGGATACGGCTGACAATCGATGGTAAATCGCTTCGACGAGTCAACTGGGAAACGCAGTTCACCAGCGATCAGGTCGTCGCACTGTACGAATACGCCAGCACCGAACAGTGGATGGACGGCTGGAGCCCGGTTGCCGATATCGTCGAAAAGACAGACTAATTTCCGGTCAGTCGTTTTTTGCATGCTCGTATTGAGCATCTAGATCGAGCGGATACAGCGATTTGCGCACGTGCCTGTACTCGAACGTCGACATGTCGGCGGACGTCGCCCCCGGAGTGTTCACAGTGACCATCTCGCTGGCGATCGGCTGATATGCGGGGCGCGGTGATACGACGCCCTTTGCGACCACCACATCGAACTCCTCTGGTCTGTATCCGAGTGAATAGTATTGTTCACGACTCAAATTTCCAACTCTGGTCGTCACCAGCACTACGGTAGGTCCCTCTTCGGTTTCCAGGACCACGGTAGTTCCGGCATCGAAGTACCGCCATCCGGCATGCACCGTTCCGGTGTCTTCGAATAGCCCGTCCGACATACGCGAGATATGCCCTGTCAGCTGAACCGGTTCACCGTGAAGCGAGTCGGTCTTGCCGCCCACCTGCACAGTTACAGTCTCACCAATACCTGCATTCAAGCACTCTGCGATCACCTCGGTGTCACGCATTGTCTGGAGCCACGATTTTGCGCCTTGCTTCACTGCCTCAGCCAGTAGGAAGGTGCTGTCGCCTGAGCTGCCCGCTCCGATATTGTCGCCAACATCAAGAAGTACGATCGGTCCGGAGTCTTCCGGCTTTGAAGCGGCAGATTTCAGAGCGTATTCGACTGCCTCAACAGAGGAGGGGCCAACCGGAGAGTAAAGTTTTTCGCGGTTAGCCCATGCACGGCTGGCGATCCAGCGAGCGGTCTTCTTCGCTTCTTCGAGTGAATACTCGTGTAACACGTAACAGGCCAGCCCATTCTCATACACGTCTGACCACGGATAACCCTCGCCAATCGACCCGCCAACTATGCCGGGCTGAGCAAGCACCGTCTCAAGATCGTTAATCACAGCGCGCATCGGTAGATCCCGGGTATCCTGCTGGAATATCCCCACCACCATTGGCGGTTGCTCAAGCCACTTCGCGGGGCGCCAGTTTTCTCTTGACATGCGAACGACCAGATCACAGGCGTCCAGCGCTCGCGGTACGGCGTCGGTGTGCGGGTTGGTCTTGTAGATCACAAGGGCGTCAGTTTCATCGCACATTTGCTGCGAGACGTTCGCGTGCAGATCGAGCGTCATGACGACTGGCACATCTGGTCCGACCACTTCTCGAACTCGGCGCGCGATTTCACCGTCCATGTCCGGGTATTTCTCTGATACTGCAGCACCCATTTGATTCAACAACACCCCGTCGAACGGACCCTGATCTTTGAGCATGTCGAGCGCCTCGCCGCCGATGGTGTTGAACACTTCGTCGCTGATCGTTCCTGCCGGATCAGTGGCTGCGAAAATTAGCGGAACAATTTCGAAATCATTTTTTTTTGAGGCTTGAATGAATCCTGACATAGACGTCTGTGACAGTTCGTGCATGTCGTAGTACTGCTGCCCACGTTGAACCGCGTACGTCTGGAGTCCTGATCGCTGGAACTCAGCCATCGTGGTTTTGTTGCTGGCGAACGTATTCGTTTCGTGGTGTATGCCCAGAGTGGCGATGCGCAGCTTGTTGGTCATTTGAAATTCAGGCTTGTACCTGTAGTTTCGTGCGTAAAGAGATCGATTGTCTTAGGAGTAGTTCTTAAAGGCAACAAAAAACCGGCAAAGAACCTGGCTCCACCGGCTTTTGATTCGAACCAAATCGGCGCTCTATCAACCTTCGCCGTAGACCTTTCCGACCGACCCCGGCATACGTGTCTTCTCAGCAAGTTTCGAAGCTACTTCCGGGTTCTGGCCTGCGCTCGGCCACTGACCACGTAGAACTGCCCCAACCTGCTGCGAAGCTCGTTGTCGAGCCAGCCAACCTGAACGTGTTGACGCGCCGGCAAGGTGCATTGCGGTGATCACGTTACTCATCTGGAGAAGAGGGTTTTTCGGGTCTACCGGTTCCTGCTCGAACACATCGAGACACGCACCGCGGATCTTTCCGGCCTTAAGCGCCGCGATCATTGCTGGTTCGTCAGTTACAGAACCCCGGCAAACGTTGATGTAGTAAGCCGGCTTCTTCATGTGATCGAGCTGTTCGGCACCAACCATGTGGAACGTCTCAGAGTTCAGCGGGACCACGACAATAATGTAGTCGGAGCGTTCACAGAGTTCATTGATATCGAAGATCTGCTTCACCCCGTATTCGCTGATGATCCATGGAGCCACATAGGGGTCATAGACAAGCGTCTCCATGCGCCAGCCTTGACCGAGCTTGCGAGCTACCTGTCGACCGATATTGCCAAATCCGATGATACCGAGAGTCTGCTCATCGATTGGCTCGATCGGCATTAACGGCTGTCGATCCCAACTGCCGGTTTCTCGAAGTTGAATCGTCGATTGCACAACCTGTCGATTCAGCGCTAGGGCCATCGTCACCGCCTGATTGGATACCTCTTCTGCACACATTCCAGCGCTGTTAGTAACGACGATTCCCATATCGGTGGCGGCGTCTACATCAATGTGGTTGAATCCGTGCGAGTAGACGGCAAGTACCTGCGTCTGGTCGGCCGCCTTAATCACCTGCTCGGTGCCCCAGTTGCCCATCATCATGATTGCATCGGCGCCTCGGACGGCCTCCATTGCCTCACCCTCTGACGTCGGCGCCTCTTGGACGAACTCAATGTCCAGATCGGCCATTTCGGCCCGCTCATGGTGGAGCGGATCGTCAGTATTCGGTCCAAGCACTACCACTCGATGTTTCGCCATTTTCGTTACTCCGTGAAAACCTGAATCTTGAAATGTTGTAGTACGAACCGTAATCTGGAGTTTACAGCCCGGTGGAAATCTTTAGGAATCTACTCACCCAGCTCGCCGAGCATGACCTCCCAGCTAACTGCCCATTCTCGTGGTTCGACCGTGCTGCGTACGTCTGGGTTAATGAGTGACATTGGCCAGTAGCCGAGAGCAATACGTATGGCCTCTTCACCAAGTTGGGTGTTGGCTCGGTCCCATGCCGCCTCACTGTACGAGGCGTAGTGGTTGGTGACCGAAACATTGTCCATCTTTAGCAGCGGGTTGTTCGGGTCTACCGGCTCATGCTCGAACACGTCGAGCCCGGCCCCGGCGATCTTTCGCTCATCCAGTGCGTCGATCAGATCATTTTCATTGACGACCGGTCCACGCGAACAGTTGATCAGGTAGGCAGTCGGTTTCATCAAATCGAAGAACGCCGCGTTAATCATGTGGTGTGTTTTGGGTGTCAGGGACGTGTGCGGTGAAACGTAGTCCGACCGCTTGGCAATTTCCTGGGGAGTCCCGACCATCTCGACGTCGTATTCCTTGGCATCCCATGACGAAATGAACGGATCGTATGCGATCACTTTCATCCCGAACGCAAGGGCTTTACGTGCAACCGACCGGCCAATGTCGCCAAGTCCGATAATTCCAAATATTTGGCCCGATATGTGGCCCATCGGGGCGAGGTGCTCTCGAGTCCAGATACCGTTCTTTACGAGCTTGTCGTGCAGAACAAACTTTCTTGAGCAAATGAGGAAGTGCATCATCGTCTGATTGCTGACTTCCTCGGTACCGAATGACGCCGTGTTTGCCAGAATCACACCGTTTTCCACAGCGGCATTGAGGTCCATGCCGTCGTAGCCGTGTCCGAACGAAACAAGACCCTTGCAGCGACCGTTTTTTCCCATGTAGCTGAACAACTTGGGCGAAAAAGCGTGGTCCTGGCTTATCACTACATCAGCGTCTTTGAGAGCTTCGATCAGCTCACCTTCACTGCCGCCTTCGTAAACAACAAACTCCGCACCAAGTTGTTTGATGGCTCGGCTCTGTTGCTCAGTGTCGCTCGAGTGGGTGCCTGACCCTGTTGGCCCTAAAAATAGAACCCGAATATCTTTTGCGTCTGGACTCATATGTCTTGATTGGCTTATGGATTAGCTAATGTAATTGGCAGGGGCTTGCCTACTCAGTACTTACAATACTTTCGGGCTTTCCGCCCTGCCACACGTTCACCATATTTTCGAAGGCAAATCGTACTCTTCTCGGATAACTTTCGTAACTCTTGCCCGCTATATGCGGAGCGACCGCGACGTTGTCCAGCTTCAAAATCGGGTTGTCAGGGTCGACCGGTTCCTGCTCGAATACGTCCAGTCCAGCACCCCATATCTCGCCATCTTGCAGCGCCTTGTACAGGGCGTCTTCCTGAACTACCGGACCCCGACAAGTGTTGATCAGCACCGCAGTATCCTTCATCAGTCGGAGCTCTCTCGTACCGATTAATCCCTGTGTACTGTTGTCGAGGGGGGTATGAAGTGTCACGAAATCAGACCGCTCAAGTAACTCATCTAACTCGACTCTCGTGGCACCAAAAATTTCTGCTTTTTCACTTCGGATCTTGTCGGTGTACAGCGTGGTCGTATCAAACCCACGAAGCATTCCTGCAACAGTGCTGCCGATTCGTCCAGCACCGATTATTCCCACCGTAGCGCCGAACAGTTCGTGTGAATCTCGACCATCAACCTCGGGTCGCATCCAGTCACCGGCTCGTGTGTCGGAATCGCTGATTATCAGGTGGCGGATTGTCGAAAGCGCCAGCGTTATAGCGAACTCGGCCACTGGAATTGCATTTGCACCGCCGTTGTTGGCTACCGGAATTCCCATCTCACCGGCAAGGCCAAGATTTATTCCGTCGAATCCCGCCGAACAGAGCTGAACTAGCTTCGTCTTCCTTGCAGTTCGCAGTACATCGTCGGAAACTCCGTGACCAAACACAAGAATGAAGTCTGCTACTTCGGCTGCAGCAGTAATCTCCTCTTCGGTTGAATCGGCGGTTCGGATGTGGAGATTCCAGCCGTCGGGTTTCATATCATTTGCCATGTCTAGCAATGGGAGAGCAGGGCCGGAGAATACGAGTACTTCGGGCATGTTGATTCGAATCTCAGTTCTATACTTCGCGTAACTAATCAGTAGCGAACACGGCGCATTGTAGGACCTGTTCCGTATATTGCGAGGCGCTTTGAAGCGAATCACCACGTATCCTGATTCCTGATTTGCCCCGACCCAATTGAATCTTCTTGTGCAAGTGTGACATGACATTGAACTCAAAATCCATCGGAACTAGTGCTCTGGAAATACTTTCGGATCTCGGAAAATATACAGCCACTTCGTACTGGGAAGACGGTACCGCTGGTTATCTCGCCGAACGAGCGAAAGCGGCAGGACTTGATGTTTTGATAGACGAATGGGGTAACGTACTCGCTACCAAACCCGGCGGTGATCCAACAACTCCCGGAATCGCATTTGTAGCACACACAGACCACCCGGGCTATGAGGTCGTTGAGCAAGACGGTGAGAAGCTCACTCTGAAGGCGTTGGGCGGGGTAGGCGCATGCGCCGGTATGAGTGGCACACCGGTGTTGGTAATTTCGAGCGGTGGCGACCGATTGCGTGCCACGGTGACGGGCTCGGATGACCCGGAGGATGACTACGCCAGAAGCCGACGCGCGGAGGGCTGGCTGGCAACGCAGACGGTCTACGCAACGTTGGATACGGAAGTCGACCTCGGTGATCTTCCTCTCCCCGTAATCCCCGATTTGCCCGACTTCGAGATCGATGATGGGATCATCAGCATGCGAGCCGTCGACGATTTGGCCGGCTGTGCAGCAATTCTTTCAGCCCTGGAAAGCATCGTTGATGAACCGACAATCGGAAACGTACATGGTCTGTTCACTAGGGCGGAAGAGGTCGGACTACTCGGTGCGATGTTAGTTGCCGAAAGCGAGTTGCTGCCAAAAACGACGATCATCGTGTCAGTAGAAACAAGCTCAGTTCTGCCCGGGGCTGAAATAGGCCAAGGTGTCGTGATCCGCACCGGCGACCGAGTTGCCACTTTCGACTACGAAGCTGAGGCGTATCTCGGCGCGGCAGTAGATCGTATCAAGTCTGGAAATCCGGATTTCAAGATTCAGAGGCAATTGATGAGCGCTGGCGGATGTGAAGCATCTGCGTTCAAAGCGTTTGGCTACAAGGTGACAGGTACTGCATTCCCTTTGGGAGCATGGCACAATCGCGGAGACAGCGGCGTCGTGCCGGAATTCATCTCGCAAGAAGACTTTGCTGGCGGAGCGATGCTAATCGCAGAGACCGCGAAACTGTCAGGCACGAGCCCCAAGGGAGTACTGGCCCGTCTTTCGGAATCTAATCCCGAGCAGGTAAGTCGTCTGCGTTCAGCCGTTTCGAACCGTCTCTCGCGTTAAATAGTCTGTCTGTAAGGCGTATTCTGTCAGCGGGAATTATCACACCTGTTCAATGGAGAATCTGGAACAAACATGGAAGTAGAAGGCAGTTATCTCGCAGCACGCACTCTCAAGGAAGAGGGGGTGGAGCACCTCTTTTTCCTCATGGGTGGTCCTAACTACGAAATCATTAACAACTCTGAGGATTTCGGCATCAAGGTGACCGATTTTCGCCATGAGCAAGCTGCGTCGATGGCGGCTCACGCCTACGCCAGAGTGACCGGCAAACCCGGAGTGACCACGGCGGCTTCCGGACCTGGAAGCCTGAACCTTCTGACTGGTCAGTACAACGCATGGGTCGACTGCGCACCAATGATCACCCTGGGTGGAGCTGGCCCGATCGAAGACTTTGGTCGTGATGGTTTTCAGGAAGTAGATCAGGTCAGCGTGTTCGAGCCTGTGTCCAAAGCCGTGATGCGACCCACCGATCCTGCTCGCTATCCGGAGCATGTTTCAACTGCTTTCCGGATTGCCACTTCAGGTCGTCCAGGTCCCGTCTACATCGATATGAACGAAGATGTTGTCTATGGCAAAGTCGAGGAGTCCGAAGCGGTCACTCCAACCCGCGCCATTGGTCGCTCCCGACCCGCCGGTGATCCTGATCTGATCAAGCAAGCCGTCAAGATGTTGTCCGAAGCCAGCAGCCCTATGATCTTCGCGGGTGGCGGAGTGTGGTGGTCCCAAGCGTATGACGAGCTACGCCAGCTCGTCGAGCGCATGGGCATTCCGTTCTACACATCGCCAATGTCACGTGGCCTACTACCCGACGACCATGAAATGTCGTTTCCGGCGGCGCGCTCAAGTGCATTCAGAGGCGCAGATGTGGTGCTGGTGGTCGGAACCCGAATGAATTGGATGATGACCTTCGGCAAACGTATTGCTGCAGAATCTAAGTTAATTCAAATCGATATTCATGGTGAAGAGCTGGGGCACAACCGCTCAATCGATGTTGGTATCGAAGGCGACGCCAAGACCGTGCTTCAGCAGATGATTGATGAGGCCGAGCGGTCTGGCTTCGAGTCGAAAGCAAAATCTAAATGGATCGACGATCTCAGGGAGGCTGATCTTTCCCGTCGAGAGCGCGTTGCTCCGCTCGAGAATGCTGAAACCCGCCCGATCCACCCACTTCGACTCTGTAAGGAGCTTCGAGATGTGATGGACAGAGACGCAATTCTCGCGGTCGATGGCAATGAAATACTCCACTACGGTCGCCAGTCCGTCCCCACATTTGTTCCAGGTCACCGCCTGAATTCAGGACCATCGGGCTGCATGGGTGTTGGACTGCCATATGCGCTCGGTGCAAAGCTCGCCAAGCCATCCAAGCAGGTAATTACGCTTCACGGAGACGGCTCGCTCGGTATGAACATTCAAGATTTCGATACCGCCGTTCGCCACAATCTGCCAATCGTGATCGTAGTTTCGAACAACGAAGGCTGGACTGCGCGAGTCGAAGGAATCAGAAAACCGGGCCGAGAACTTGGCTTCACACGCTTCGACAAGGTTGCTGAGGCACTCGGTGGTCACGGCGAACTCGTTGAGGATCCTAAGGACATTCAGCCGGCCCTGGAACGTGCGTTCGACGCGGACGTACCCGCAATAGTAAACGTCCGCACCGCTCCCACGGCTCGAGCGCTGTCACACTTCGTCGGTTCGAAAATGGAGTAACTGCTGTAGATAAGTCACTCGCAATCGTGCTCTATGGGAGGAACCAACAGTGCCGTTTTACCTGATGCTTTCTAAACTCACCGAGCATGGACGCGAACGGATCAATTACGATCCTGACCGGATTACACAGGTCAATCTGGAAATAACGGATCAGGGCTGCAGGGTCGTTTATGAGTACTCCCTCTTGGGTCGTTAGGATTTCGCCATGCTGATCGAAGTACCTGACAATGCTTATATGAGTAGGCTTGCAGTCGATCTAGGTCCTAGGGGTAAGATCGCAACGGAGACGCTTCTGGCCGAACCGACGGAGTTGTTCATCGAGGTCATGAAGGGCGAATAAACTCGTCTGAATTCATAGTCAATTCAGCTGTACGTTCGGCGTGCCGCACAAATTGCCCTTAGAATCTGACCGTTCCCACCGGAACAAGCCAAACAGGAGAGCAGGGCACAATGACTTCGGACCGAGAACTCGGGTTCACACCTACCTACAAACTCCGCGAAATGATCGGATCGAAAGAGATTTCGGCTGTCGAACTGATGGAATCTCACATTCGGAGAGCCGACGAACTCGATCCTAAACTGGGAATTTTTATCAACCGCATGTCTGATCAAGCAATGGACGGTGCCCGCGAAGCTGAAGCCGCAGTAATGCGCGGTGACGATCTCGGTGCTCTCCATGGGGTACCCGTTCCGGTAAAGGACACAGACTCCGTTGCTGGGGTACCGTTCACTCACGGCTCACTGCCTCACAAAGATGAACTCGGTACTGAGGACGCAATCCCGGTGCAACGCATTAAGGCGGCCGGCGGCATTGTCACCGGTAAGACCAACGCTCCTGAAAACGGATTGGCCGGCACCACAGAGAATCGTCTCGGCCCGCCAGCACGAAATCCGTGGAATCTGGAAACAACTCCCGGTGGATCTTCGGGTGGGTCGGCCGCAGCCATCGCCTCAGGATTGTCGAGTTACGCTACTGGCGGTGACGGCGGTGGATCGATCAGAATTCCCGCTGGGTTTTCAGGTGTGTACGGGATCAAAGGGACGCAGGGGAGGGTAATTCGCGGCGTCACTGGACGAGCTAGTTACAGCATCATGAACAACTCGTCTGCAGGTCCGTTGACTCGCACTGTGAAAGACGGAGCGATAGCCCTGCAGCTCGGTTCGGGCCATGAGGCCACGGCTGAGTACGGCGCGATTAGTGACGATGTGCCTGATTTTGTTGGCGCGCTCAGTAAGGGCGTTAAGGGACTGAAGATTGGCTGGTCACCCGATCTCGGAGGCAACCCGGTCGATCCCGAGGTGGTAATCGTCGCAGAAAAGGCAGCTAAGACTTTCGAAGAACTCGGTGCGACAGTCGAATCGGTCGATTTCAATCCGTCAGACTACGAAGAGGTTTTCTGGAGCTTCTTCGATTACTTCGCCATCAAGGCTGTTGCCAGCAATACGGACGACGTTGTAAATAACAGGGACCAACTCACCGACTACTTCGGTGACATTGTTGACTACGCCGCGACTCTACCGGCTACAAGAATATTGGAGATACTTGGCAACATTGGCTGGTACCGGAACTACATGAACGAGTTCTTTGGAGGGTACGATCTGCTGCTTTCACCGACCCTTGCGGTGCCGGCGTTTAAGATCGGCGAGCAGCCCGAGAAGATCGATGGCAGGGAAGTACCGCACAGGCTATGGGGTTTCACTCCATTCACCTATTTGTTCAACCTGACGGGCAACCCGGCTGCATCAGCGCCAGCTGGCTTCTCGTCTGGGGGGCTACCAATCGGACTCCAGATCATCGGTGATATGAAAGACGAAATCACGATCCTCGCCGCCTCCGCAGCATTCGAAGAAGCCCGCCCATGGGCCGACAAGCGACCCCCAGTGAGCTAGGGGACAATCCCCTCTCTCCCTGTGAGGGAGAGGGGGGCAGATCATAAATTATTCTGGATCTGAACTGGAATACATCTCACTGAATTTCATTGAATAACCGGGCATTGGTCACTAACTGGTCACAAGCATCTCAAAAGTAGCTCGTTATTACCCGATGCCCGGCAATCAAGCTACGAGTGATGCAGGGAGGATGAACCTCCCTAACCAGCGCTGTACTTCCGAATTACGTCCCAGATCTCCTGTTCCATCGAGTTGTAGATGAAATAGCAGTAGCGTGTCGCACCCTGAGCTTGCATCTCACCTAACAGGCGATCGAGCTCAGATGCCGTCAGCCAGTTCGATCCGAAGTGCTCGAGTCCAACCCAAGGCATGTACTTTTCCTGGCCGCCACTGTTGGAGATCATCTTAGTAGTCTGGTCGCGAATCGAAGTGCTGAACCACTCGTCGGTCGCCTCACCGTTGTATGCGTTCACCGGATAGTCGGATGGCATCGGGTAGTCGAACATAGAGCCAAACAGTTCGGAAGCCAGATCAGCGTCGAGCCCGTCGTTCCAGTCGACCAGTGTGTCGACCCAGTTGACGATTGTTCCTCTAAAGCCCGCGACTCCACCTGACCACCAGTACTGCTTCGGCTGCTGGAAGTCGATGTACTGCTGTTTACGTTTTGTGTTGTGGCCGGTCAACGGCTCTAGGAAGGGAAGACGTGCTGAATTGCCCACCTGCATATCGGGCAGATGCTTTTTCACGCCGTTGTAAGAACTGCTCACGCTCCATTCAATGGCCATCTGTTTAAACGAGAACCAGGGGCTGAACTTCGGGTGAACCGCCCACCAGTCGTGACTCGCCAGTGCGCCGGGTGCTTCGGCAATAAATTTTCGTGCGTTGTCGGGACTAAAGCTGCGGAGGAACTCCTGGAAGTGATCTCGTCCATCGAGAATTGCCTGAAAATCCATCCCATTCCGAGTGGCGAAATCCCGGTTTTCTGGAGTGTCGATCTGTTCCACCCACATATCATCTCTGTGACCGGGTTTTATCTCCCATTTGAAGTCCGGGCCATCGAGCAGTAGACCGGTTACCTGTGGAAAGTGCTTCGCTGTATCTCGGGCACGCGCAACGGTCATCGCTGGCATCTCAGGATCAGTGAAACTCGGAAATCGTTTCTTGGTATCGAGTCGGCCTTTGCCAAAACCGCCAGAAAGGAAATAGCTCTTATCGTCGACCGTGTAGAGAGTGAAACCCTTCGATATTCCCATGTCGAGCGCTTTCGATAACCTAGCCCCTTGCTCGAAAAGATGGTCTGGCATTGTAGGTGGTTTCCATGAAAGTCCTTCGTAGAACTCGGGTGTTGGGTTGAACGCCGCTCTTGGAACACGATTCACCCGTTTGCCGCCCATTGCTGCCAGACCACGATGGTGTCCATCTTCTTCTTGCGGATAGACGTTCCCGGCATTTTCACCCTGATCTTCGAGAAGGCAGATCCATTGCAGGGCGACTTCGTTAACCCCAGCAGCGGCCATTTCATCCCAGAACGATTCCTCAAACATTATTTCGTTGGGTGGGCGCAGTCCCATGACAGGTTTCAGGGACTGCTGACCAGAAGAATTCATTGACATTCGAGTATCCTCCGCGCGTTCTTAAATACTGCGCCAGAAATGTACACCCTTAGAGTTGGCGTTGGGCGCTAATTTTCTCCTTCTCTAGTAGGTAGGCTCGAAGAGTGTGAGTCGAAGCTCTCGCTTGGAAAGTCATTGATGATGCTTGCAGTTCAAATGGGTGACCAGTTTCAGCCACTCACTACCCCATCTCCCTCAGACGGAGATGGGGTAGGCTCTTCAGGTCGAGACAGAAATTACGACAACGAAGGTATAACTGTGAACTGCTCTTCGTAGAGTTGGCGGTACAGTGATGACCGTTGCAGTAATTCTTCGTTGTTTCAGCGATATGGCCGGTAGAGTTTCGCAATCCTAACCAGAGTTTCACGAGCCATCGGGATTTTTAGGCGGCTCGTTGGACGACCCTCCCATACGGCGGCCATGACCATGAACCAAGATTTACTCCATTCAGTCAGTGTGCCGTGCTGCTTACATCAGCGAAATATGAAAGAGATTGTGGGCGGTTAACAAGAAGCGGTCAGCACGAGTGCCGACCGATTTAATTTGCTACTTTTGGTAGCCCCAAGGGGATTTGAACCCCTGTTTCAGCCTTGAGAGGGCCGTGTCCTGGGCCACTAGACGATGGGGCCACTTGTTGGCTGCCGATCCAGGGATCGAACCTGGGTTACCAGATTCAGAGTCTGGTGTCTTACCGCTAGACGAATCGGCATCTGCGAAGAGCTATTAATATTAGCAAGATGAATCGTGTTCGCCCAATGACTTACAGTATGACTTTAACCCAAAACATTCTGAGGTTCGTCAAAATCCTCGAAGCTCCGACTTTCGGTGATTCCGGGTCATTCCAACATCTAAGCCGTTGCAGGAGCTAGACTGAGGCTTTCATGTAAAAGAACCGACCCTTCTGGAGGGCTATTGAATGGCGACGATCGCAACTGCCGCAGAGCGAGCGAAAGAATTTGGCAGGGAACTGGAATTCAAAGGGGTCTTCCCTGCGAATCCCACTCCTGTGCGTTCAGACGGCCGAATCAACGAAGAATCTCTCAGGGCGATATTCGAAGACAACCTTTCGCACGGTGTGGGTGGATTCTGGGTAGCTGGTTCCACGGGTGAAGGCCCTATCATGAGCGATCAGCAGCGCGAGACTACCGCCCGGATTGCCGGTGAAACAATCTCTGGCAAGGGCCTGTCGATCATGCACGTCGGTGCAATCAGCACTGAAAGCGCGGCGAAAGGTGCAAAGGCCGCCAAAGACTCCGGCTGCGATGCGATCTGTTGTGTCCCCCCGTTCTTTTTCAAGGGCAACGACCAGATGACGCTCGACCACTACAAGCGGGTAGCCGACGCTGCTGATGGACTTCCGTTCTTTGTTTACAACCTGCCTCAGTTGACGCAGGTCGAATTCACACCAGAGCTGATGGAGAAAGTGGTGGAAGCGGTTCCATCGGTGGTCGGATTGAAACACTCAGCATTTACCTTCATGCACATTCGTGCCTTCGCGGACATGGGTCTAAAGTGCTTCTCCGGTAATGGCGCGATTCCACTGCCAGCCCTGACCATGGGTGCTGTCGGCACCGTTGATGCTCCGCTGTCCGTAGCACCTTGGCACTACACCGAGCTGCACGATGCCTGGGAACGTGGCGATCTGGAATCTGCTCAACGCTTGCAGGACGGTACAAAGAAGATCGTTGATGTCGTTCGAATGTTCGGTGCACCAGCTGCTGTAACCAAGATGATCCTGTCTGAACGGCTCGGAATTGACTGCGGTCGACCAATCCCACCGGTGATGGATCTGACCGAAGAACAGCGACCAGTCGTCCTTGCCGCTGCCAGGGAAGTTGGTCTGCTTCAGGCACCGTAGCTTGCCGGGAACTACTGTCCGAAAAGCAATCCTCCCGTCAGGGAGGGAGTTAGAGGGTGTGTCGTAGAACTCAAGCAGATACGACAGCAGTACCAAAATCTCTATACACGTCCCAGTCCCAGATCCCTTGACCTTGCTCGGGACGCGAACGCGCCTCCCAGCTAAACCGATCCGCGCGAAATTGCTTCGCTGCCGTATCGGTAGCGGATCGCGTCGATTGCTTTACTGGTGTCCGAGTCGACCACTGGATTCGCATCGAGCAACGAAAGCTGTGCCGCCTGCTCACCCAGTCCCGTCACCGCTACCCCGAGGAGCCTTATTGGATCGCCTCGTTGGCGCATGGCAGTAACAAGCAGCGCATGAGCTGTGTCGTAGATCGTTTGGTCACCGTCGCCCGGTGCCGGAAAGGTTCGTTGACGGTTGATAGTGGTGAAATCACCGTAGCGAAGCTTGATGCTTGCGGCGCGGGCGCGCTGTCCTGACTTTCTCAGCCGTTTGCCAACACGTTCACTTAATCGTCTCAACACATTCTCAAGCTCAGACCGACTTGACACGTCGGTTTCGAACGTGGTTTCAGCGCTGATCGATTTGGCCTTAACCCGCTCGCGAAGCGGAGCGTTGTCGATTCCCTTTGCCCGACGCCTGACGTGATCAGCATTGTTAGGGCCCAGTGCTCGACGCAATGGCCCGACGGGTGTAGCGGCCAGCTCTCCGAGCGTAGATATGTTCAGCTTCGCAAGCGACTCACCCGCCTTGGGACCGATACCGGGAAGATTGCGAACTGGCTGCGGAGCAAAGAACGCTTCAGCCTCCTGCTGGCGAACCTGAAACACGCCGTCGGGTTTCGCATGCTCGGTCGATACTTTCGCCACCAACTTGCTTGGTCCAATGCCGATTGAAGTGGGCAGGCCCAACTCGTTTAGAATCGTGCTTCGAATCATGTCTGCCGTATCAATCGGTTGGCCATAGAGCCGTTCAGTTCCGGACATGTCGAGGTAAGCCTCATCGACACTTACGGACACGACTGTAGGCGAGAATCGCCGGAGAATGTTCATGAATTTCTTCGAGACATCGCGATACAGCTCATGATTTCCACTCATGAAAATCGCCTGTGGGCAGAGTCGACGTGCGACCGCAGATGCCATCGCAGAGTGAACACCGAATTTTCGAGCTTCGTATGAAGCTGTTGCAACCACGCCCCGCGGACCTACCCCGCCGATAACCACAGGCTTTCCGCGCAGCGCCGGATCAGCCTGTCGTTCGACCTCCACATAAAAAGCATCAAGATCGACATGGAAAATCACGCGTTCCATCGCGCTATCTGGATCATTAAGTTCGACGATGTTGGTCATACCAGCAGATTAGCAGTTGTGGTGAGATATCTCGAAATGAAAAAAGACTCACACAGATCGCGTCGGTAACTATAATCTGACCATGGTCGTCGTCGACCAAACCACGCCTGAGGCGTCTAGGAGAGCTCGTGTATCTGACGCATCATGTTCGCCATTTCTACTGCAGCTTCTGCGTATCCAGCAGCATGTTCGATACGAGCCACCGACTGGTCGGTGTTGTCGGTTGTTAGCACCCCGAATATCACCGGTTTGCCTGAATCGTCACTAGCTCGAGCTATTCCTTCAGAAGCTGCGTAGGCAACATGGTCATAATGATCGGTGTCGCCCCTGATAACGGTTCCGATACAGATGACTGCGTCGATATCGCCCCGCTCGGCAAGCCGGCGCGCCCCCAATGGTAGTTCAAATGCGCCTGGAGTACGAATCAAAACAATGTCATCACCTGCGACCCCGAGTTCTTGAAGTCTGCTTACAGTAATTTCAGTCATCTGGTCGGTTATGTATCCGTTGAAACGTGCGGCAACAACGCCAATCCCAAGGCCTTTGCCATCGAGATCCTGTTCGATATTCCGAGGTGGCATTAGCTCGATGCCCCGTTGTCTTGCGAAGAGTCGAGATCGATTGCCAGATCATGGCCCATTTTTTCGACCTTGGTCTTCATATAAAAGCGATTCTCATCGTTGATTGGGGCTATGAGTGGCAATTGCTCAACCATCTCCAGGCCGAACCCTTCGAGTCCGACGACCTTTTTCGGATTGTTCGTAAGTAAGTTAAATCGACGAACGCCAAGATCACGAAGAATTTGCGCACCCACGCCATAACGCCTGAGATCCATTGGGAAGCCCAGACGCAAATTCGCCTCGACCGTATCCAGTCCCTGATCTTGAAGCTCGTAGGCCTTCAGCTTGTTCAGCAATCCGATACCGCGACCCTCCTGGCGCATGTAAACCAGTACCCCACGTCCGCGATCGGCAATTATCTTGAGAGCCATGTTCACCTGGTCACCGCAATCGCAGCGAGTGCTTCCAAACACGTGACCAGTCAGACATTCCGATTCAACTCGCACGATCACAGGTTCGGAGTCGTCGATCTCCCCCATGTAAACCGCAATGTGCTCGGCTGGATCGACAAAGCTCCTGTACGCCACCGTAGTAAACACGCCATGCTCCGTTGGCAGTCTTGCCTCGGCAACGCGTTCGACAAGCTTCTCGTGGCTCATGCGATATGCGATCCCATCAGCGAGTGTCACGAGTGGGAAGTCATGCTTTTTGGCGGTCTCCTCAAGCTGAGGTCGGCGCGCCATGGTGCCATCGTCATTCAGAATTTCGCAGATGACGGCCGCAGGGTGTTTCCCAGCCAGCCTGACTAGATCTACTGAGCCCTCGGTGTGGCCTGCGCGAACGAGAACTCCGCCTTTTTCGTATCGAAGTGGGAACACATGGCCGGGTTGCACGAAGTTGGCAGCGGTCGATTCCTCATCCGACAGGAGCCGAATCGGGTGTGCTCTATCTGCCGCCGATATACCTGTCGTGATGCCAAATTTTGCATCGACTGTGACCGTAAAAGCCGTCCTGTGCTCGGCGGTATTCTTCCTGACCTGCATAGGGAGATTCAGTCTGTCGAGGTCCTCGCCCAGCATTGGTGTACAGATCAATCCACGGGCTTCCATATTCATTAGGGTGATGCTTTTGGGTGTGGCGTCCTGTGCCGCCATCACCATGTCCCCCTCGTTCTCGCGATCCTCATCGTCCACGAGTATCACGACCCCACCATGTTTTATCTGGTCGATAGCGCGTTCGACTGATTCGATCGCTCGATCGTCAACGGTGTCGGGTATGTGTGGATTTATAGCCATATGTTGTTGTTTGACCGAAGATTACTTCGAGAGGTTCTCGAGGTACGGCTCTATCAATTTTGCCACGTACTTGGCGGTTACATCTGCTTCCAGATTTACCTTTGAGCCCTCGGGCCGCTGGTTGAAAGTTGTGTGAGCGAACGTATACGGGATGATCGAGATACTGAAGCTGTCGGCATTAAGTTCGACAATCGTGAGGCTGGTCCCATCGACAGTGATGAAACCCTTCTCGACGACGTTATCAATTATATTCGCTGGGGCTTCGATAACGATCAATCGTGAATTGCCATCCTCGATGACAGAACGCACTGTTCCAACACCGTCGACATGTCCCTGCACCATATGCCCTCCGACTCGGTCACCGTGGCGTAGCGCCCGTTCGAGGTTAACGCGGTCGCCCGATTTCAGATCACCGTAGTTGGTACGGGTTCGGGTTTCTGGGACAGTCTCGACTGTGAATGTCGAGCCATCTTCTGCTAGTTCCGTGACGGTCAGACAAGCACCTGCAACCATGATTGATTCCGAGATCTTGAGGTCATTAAGAACCTGATTAGCGCCGACAATCAGCGTCTCACCATCGTATGAGACGACAGTGCCAACCTCTTCGATTATTCCTGAAAACATAAGCTAGTAGTGCCCGTTTGTTCGAAACGCGTTTGGCAGGGTATCGAACAACCTAATCATTTCTGGAAATGTAGCCTTCAATCAGAATATCGCCATCTAGGATCGTGTGCGTGAGGTTATCGAGAGTTAACGTACTGTCTAGCGACTCAAATCCCTGTCCTGACAACGGCCCGGGGGCGTCTGATCCACCAATGAGCTTCGGTGCTATAAACGCAGATACCTTGTTCACGATTCCGGCTTCAACAAACGCACCCGCAAGCCCTGCACCGGCTTCGATCATCACGTTGTGCAGCTCTCGTGTGCCGATAGCACCGAGCACCACCGCTAGATCGCCTTTCCCATTAATGCGAGATGCCTTGAGTACCGTGCCATTTTCAGATGGTGGATCCCCATCGATTACGTCAC